>USIG01000068.1 GCA_900554685.1 uncultured Cryptobacterium sp. | reverse complement strand
TTATGAGGGTCAGGCCAACTATTGCCTCTTGACAAAGTCCTGCTCATATTAAAAAGGGCCCGCACTTCTGTCCTTGGTAAGCGTCGCACAAATCACAGTACTTGATCCATGATCACAAGTCTTGATCCTAAATCGCAGCACTTGATCCTAAATTGCGATACTTGATCCTTGTTGTTTCCTTGCTGTTTGCAGCACCCTAGTGTTCTTTACGACTCAAAAGCGCATATACAAATAGCCCAACATACACAAAGCAGGCAATTAGCGGAAAATCCGAACCGTAGAGATACACAAACCCACCAATTCTTTGGAGACTGGGGTCTACGATAATTGCGGTAGAGTACACAAGAAACACGATACTTATTATCACAGCAACAAGTGCGACAATTACCCGCTTTTGCTTCGGTGCTTTCAACACTACAACCATCGATGCAGATAAAACGAGTGCAAATATAAGCGCAGGAGAACTCATAAAAATTAAACTAAGCAACACACCAAGAATCTGATTTTCAATGGCAATATCTAAAAACGGCGTATGAAAGCGACTAAGTGATTCAGCAACGTAGCTATCATACAAAGGGATAATCAGGCTTGTAAGGATAGGGGCGAAAATTGCCACCAGCAAAAAAGGTGTTGTAGTGTGCTTCTTTTTAGGAGAAACAGCCATAGGAGCACCTCCTATCAAACGAAATTTTAAATATAATACCTGATAGAACACAGAAACGCAAGTACCCTTGCAAAAGTCAATGTGCAAGACGCAATCGCTACAAAGGGACAAGCACGCAAGACGCAAGTATCGCCGCAAAAGGCCGACACACAGGATGCAAGTGTCGCCGCAAAAGGATTGACGCGCGAGACACAAATATCTCTACAAAAGGGCTGGCATACAAGACTAAAGCCATTAAAAAAGATCGCCCCGAATATTCGAGACGATCTTCATTTACTTACCTACTCCCTTACAAGGAGCTAACTTACAAAGAGCAAGCAGCATAGGGCTCATTATTAACGAGAGATGTTATAAAAAGCCTTCATGCCTGCATACTGACCAGCGTCACCCAGCTCTTCTTCGATGCGAAGCAGCTGATTATACTTCGCTACACGATCGGAGCGACAAGGAGCGCCTGTCTTAATCTGACCAGCATTTGTTGCGACAGCCAAATCGGCAATAGTAACATCTTCAGTTTCGCCAGAACGGTGAGACATAATGCATGCATAGCCGGCCTGCTTTGCCATCTGAACAGCCTCTAATGCCTCGGTCAGAGAGCCAATTTGATTTACCTTTACCAAAATAGCGTTAGCGCAACCAAGTTCGATACCTTTTGCCAAACGCTGAGGATTAGTTACAAACAGGTCATCGCCAACCAACTGGACCTTATCACCAATACGATCGGTGAGAGCCTTCCAACCATCCCAGTCTTCTTCAGCCATGCCGTCTTCAATAGAGATAATGGGGTACTTTTCAACAAGCGCTGCCCAATATTCAACCATTTCTTCGCTGGTCAATTCACGATCTTCACCAGCAAGTACATATACACCGCGCTCTGCATCATAGAATTCCGTTGAAGCAGGATCCATTGCGAACATAATGTCCTCACCTGGCTTGTAACCAGCCTTTTCGCAAGCTTCAACAATGTACTTCAAAGGTTCTTCGTTGGTGGTGAAATTAGGAGCGAAACCACCTTCGTCGCCTACGCCGCCGCCCAGACCAGCTTCATGAAGAACTTTCTTTAGCGTGTGATAGATTTCGACACACCAGCGAAGTGCTTCAGCAAAGGACTTCGCACCAACAGGCATGATCATGAACTCCTGGAAGTCCACATTGTTGTCTGCGTGTTCGCCGCCATTCAAAATATTCATCATAGGAGTTGGCAGCATGTTTGCATTTACGCCACCAACATATTTATACAGAGGAAGTTCTGCAGATTCAGCTGCTGCTTTAGCTACCGCCAAAGATGCACCCAAAATGGCATTTGCGCCAAACTTGCCTTTGTTTTCTGTGCCATCAAGCGCAATCATTTCTGCGTCGATTTCGCGCTGATCTTCTGCCTCCATGCCGATAATGGCATCTGCAATTTCTTCATTAACATGATGAACTGCCTTAAGGGTACCCTTACCCAGGTAACGCTCGGTGTCACCATCGCGCAGCTCTACCGCCTCAAAAGCACCCGTAGATGCACCGGAAGGAACCGCAGCACGACCCATAGAACCATCGTCGAGAATTACCTCAACTTCAACGGTAGGATTGCCACGGGAGTCCAGAATTTCGCGACCAAACACATCGATGATGGTAGCCATTGAATTTCCTCCTTGGAGAGTGTTTTACCAAACGCATCAATGATACCACGCGGGTTTCGATCGCCTTCAAAACTTGTCGCCAAACCAAAGACTTCAGCATCGAACGGTGCTCAGAACACTAGGAAAGGCAAATGAGGGCATCCATACACAAATTTACCTAGGCGTTTTGGAAATGTTGCGCCTTGAAAGTGCCTGCGTACCACCCTTTAGAAGTGCTACAGTGCGGCGATACGGAACCATCGCACTTTGATAGTGCGGCTATTTCACCCAATACCACTACTCTTGGCTTCGAGCCTTCAAGTCCGGTTCAATATTGGTACGGAAATTTTCTTCGGCTTCCACCCGAGATTCTTCTTGCGCTTTTTGAAAATCTGGGTCGATAGTTGACCCAAAGAAGAGAAGTGACTTTTTCCGTAATTGCTCTGGCTTGATCGGACAATGAATAACTTCGAGCATTTCAGTATTCCACGGGCAGTGATGGGCAGTAAAAAACGCTTTTGCCTCTTCGATTTCCGTTGCATACTGCTCTTGGTTAATATCTCGCCAGGAAGTTGTCGTAAAAGGGATGTTGGCATCTTTCAGCTGTAGGCCGATAAGAGTTTTCAATCCAAAGGGTACGAAAAAATCATAGTTTTCATTTTCGATTGGTAAATCACTAAACGTAATCATGACGGATGATTCCTTTCTTTACCTGATTATAAAAACAGGTTGGCAGACACAACGCAACCGACACAAAACAAAGAAGACCGAGTTGTTACAGAAAAGCAATGAGCACCGTACAGCAAACCACAACACTCACCAGAAAAGCGATTTGGCCGGCAGAAAGACTGCGTTTTGCAAGACTTGTTCGCTTCGCTGCGCCATAGCAGCGCGCATCCATCGCCTGTCCCACCATCGCGGCACGCCTAAACATCCCAACCACTAAAGGAACAAGTATCACGCGCCGAGAGAACACCCGCGCAATCAATCCGCCCTTATCGAACTGCTCATCACGTGATTTCTGGGCATTTTGAATTTGCAATGCTTCCGCCGCCATCAAGGGAATAAAGCGAAGAGCGAGCGCAAGGATTGTAGCAATGTCATCAACAGGCACTTTAAACCTGCGCATAAAAGAAAGCAGCGATGAGCACGCATCTGTAAGAGCTTCTGCGGTAGTGGTAAATGAAATTACATACGTGGCGAAAAAAATTATCAGGACACGAACTAAATACGCGAGCGCTGTCATACAGCCTTGGGGATTAAATCCGAAATTTCCCCAAAGCGCCCTTGGTTCCCAGCCAGCCATAAATCCCGCAAATTCCCCTGATGCTTGAGGGGTGTTGCTTATCTCAAAGGTAAAAGCATTGCAAACCCACACGAATAAAAGAAGTATTACCAAAGGAAAAGACAGCTTTAGAAGACGCGCCAAGGGTAAGCGAGCTATTAAAAGGGCAACGAGCACCGCTGCAGTAACACAGGCAATACCCCACCATGTCTTAACAATAAAAACAGTAATGGAAAGCAATACAAGAGCGAGCAGCTTAACACGCGCATCACAACGATGAATGCATGAAGTTCCCGATATGTAGAGAGAAAAAGCTTGGCTCATAAGCTAAGTATGTCATAGATAAAAGGAATGCGGAAAGATACTAACGTCAAACGAACAGACATCAAGCAAATGGCCATCAAGTGAGTAGCCGAAGTGTCGCTGCGCACTTCTTAAGAGCCAGCGATGTGCGGTGCTTCTGGGAGCTCCTCAAGAACAAACAATCTGCGATACTGCTGAGAGTTTCTTGCGAACCCCAAGTTCGGCGTACTGCTCGTTTTTTCCTTAGAGCGCTGCTCCGCTGTCCACCCAAGTGTGAGTCGCGTAATTTGAATCATCACGCCATAGACATACCGAACCAGAAGCAAGCGTTGCGGGAACGTCAATAATTCGCTGATTCTTAGATCCTCGGAATCTCAGGGTTATATCGTGCTCCGCTTCGACATAGGGACCATCTACAAGAATATCGATACAGGACATAAGCTCTTCGGTTACTTCTGTATGCCTTTGTGAATCAGGGTTCATAAGGTCTTCAAAAACGTCGCCAGTATAGCACCATATTGTTTTGTCAGGATAAGTTTGCTTTAGTGTGCGCACAAAAGGCAGTAAGGCACGTTGATTATCTGGTTCCATCGGTTCGCCACCGAGAAGAGTTAATCCATCAACAAATGAACCTTCAAGGCTCGCAATAATCTTTTGGGCTACCGCGTCGGTAAATTCTTCGCCGAAAGAGAAACTCCATGTTTCTGGCTGAAAACAATTCTTGCAATGATGAGTACATCCTGAAACAAAGAGCGTAGTGCGCACGCCTTCGCCGTTCGCAATATCGCAGTATTTTATTTCAGCGTAATTCATTACCTTTCCTTACCTTTAAAGCCAAGCCCTATCACAGAAAGCCTGGGAGCTCATCACGGTGCAGGCTTAAATTTATTTGCTGTGTTGTAAAAAGTCGAGTTCTGCCACAAAAGTTTGAGTAATGTACTGTTTTTGGACCTTACTCAGACTAGTTATTCTACGAAATGCTTAATTTTGTAGAATAAGTGTACCTTTTTCTTTGCTTTGAGCATGTAATTCTATGCACGTAACGCTCTTTTGTGGCAAAACTACACTTTTTACAACACAGACGGTTCTCTGCATGGCTTCCCGCGCAGCAATGCCTGCGCAATACCCCAACGATCGCAAAAAGCAATCTTGCGACAATACATCAGCGACTGCAAATCTATTACGCCGGCGCATGCAGCATAGCTTTAACGTTTCGAACAAAATCAGTGGGCTGATAAATCATCAGCCCACCTCTTTGCTTATTGATTGCTAATGCCAAGTCTTCGTAGTGAACATCAATCGCACTAAGCATTCTGCCCATGATCAGGTATGCTACCCGACGCCACAATCGCCACAACAACCGTTGCAACAACCATTGCGCAGCCATCGCAACAACCGTTATTGCATCAGCTGGCCGCGCTGGCCATCGAAAGCTCAGTAGCAATGCGCAGGCAAAGCATCTTTTAGCTTCCTTACAGCAACTTCCAACTTCCTACAGATGCAATACGCGATCGCGAATCTCTTCAGTACGTCCTTGATTCCAGAACTGAGTTCCAATGTAACCGCAGGTGCGGCGTGCAACATTGAGCTTCTCCTGATCACGATTACCGCAATGAGGGCATTCCCAAACCAGCTTGCCGTCGTCTTCAACGATTTGAATCTCGCCGTCAAAACCACATACCTGGCAGTAGTCGCTCTTGGTGTTGAGCTCTGCGTACATGATGTGATCGTAGATGAACTGCATCACGCGAATAACAGCCTTGAGGTTATCCTGCATATCGGGAACCTCAACGTAAGAAATAGCACCACCAGGAGAAAGCTGCTGGAACTGGCTTTCAAACTGAAGCTTAGTAAACGCATCAATTTCTTCTGAAACGTGAACATGATAGCTGTTTGTGATGTAGTTCTTATCGGTTACGCCGGGGATTACTCCGAATCGACGCTGTAATGCTTTAGCAAATTTATACGTAGTGGACTCCAGAGGTGTGCCATAGAGAGAGAAGTCAATATCAGTTTCAGCTTTCCACTCCGCACACTTGTCGTTCATCTTCTGCATTACTGCCATAGCGAAAGGCGTTGCCTGAGGATCGGTATGGCTGTAGCCCGTCATATACTTTACGCACTCATACAGGCCCGCATATCCCAAGCTGATTGTTGAATAGCCGCCATAAAGCAACTTGTCGATGGTTTCGCCTTTTTCAAGCCGAGCCAAAGCGCCGTATTGCCACAAAATTGGAGCCGCGTCCGAAAGGGTTCCCTTCAAACGATTGTGACGGCACATAAGGGCTTTTTTGCAGAGCTCCAGACGCTCTTCGAAAATCTGCCAGAACTTATCCATATCGCGATAAGACGAGCAGGCAACATCAACAAGGTTAATAGTTACAACGCCCTGATTGAAACGACCATAGTACTTAGGCTTACCAGGCTCATAGTTGCCTGCATTTGCCACGTTGTTATAACCATTGCCGGAACGGTCTGGCGTCAAGAAAGAACGGCATCCCATACAGGTGTAGCAATCGCCTTCGCCAGGAACCTCACCCTTAGAAAGCTTGAGCTCAAACATTTTCTTTTCAGAAATATAGTCGGGCACCATACGCTTTGCGGTGCACTTTGCAGCAAGCTGGGTCAGGTAGAAGTACTTCGAATCTTCGTATACGTTGTCTTCTTCTAGCACATAAATAAGCTTAGGGAAGGCAGGAGTAATCCATACGCCCGCTTCGTTCTTTACGCCCTCGTAGCGCTGACGCAATACCTCTTCGATAATGATGGCAAGGTCATGCTTTTCCTGATCGTTGCGAGCTTCGTTCAAATACATGAATACGGTAACAAACGGAGCCTGACCATTTGTGGTCATCAAGGTAACAACCTGATATTGAATGGTCTGGACACCACGACGAACCTCATCACGCAAGCGCTCTTCTACGATAGAAGAAAGCTGTTCAGCGGAAGGCTCAACCCCCACCATGTTCAACTCGTGAATTACCTCGCGACGGATCTTTTTACGGCTAATGTCGACGAAGGGAGCAAGGTAAGTCAGCGAAATAGATTGACCGCCGTATTGGCTTGAAGCAACCTGGGCAATAATCTGCGTTGCGATATTGCAGGCTGTCGAAAAACTATGAGGCTTTTCGATCATGGTGCCTGAAATTACCGTGCCATTTTGCAGCATGTCTTCCAGATTTACCAAGTCGCAGTTATGCATGTGCTGTGCAAAGTAGTCAGAATCGTGGAAGTGGATAATGCCCTCTTCGTGAGCACGAACAACGTCTTCAGGTAACAAGATACGCATTGCCAAGTCTTTGGAAACCTCGCCAGCCATATAGTCACGCTGAACGGAGTTTACCGTTGGGTTCTTGTTGGAGTTTTCCTGCTTAACTTCTTCGTTATTGCATTCAATCAAAGAAAGGATCTTGTCGTCAGTCGTGTTTGATTGACGCTTAAGATTCTGAACGTAACGATAGATGATATAACGACGAGCGACCTCAAACTTGTGAAGAGCCATGATTTCGTTTTCAACTAAATCCTGAACCTCTTCAACAGAGACTGTGTGTCCCGCCTCTTCGCATTTATCCGCAACATTGTGCGCAGCATAATCAATCTGACGAGCGGTTAAACGTTCAGATTCGGGAGATTCATCACTTGCCGCTTTAATAGCATTAGCGATCTTAGTGATATCAAACGTTACTTCTGAACCATCACGCTTGATAATTTTCATATGCGCAGTCCCCTCTCGGTCGCTTTTTTGAACATAAAGTTAAAAGAAGATGTTCGCTTGAGATTTTCAGGCGAACATCTTGAGGTATCTACCGATAGATACTATACACAATCTGGCACTATATGTTGTGACAATTTAGCGGTTTTCCCACAATTTGTAGTAATTAACGGTAAATGGTACTATTTTAATAACAGTTCTCTCTACATTTGATACAAACGATGAAAAATTTGACACCAAATTTTGAAACGACTCCAAAAACTAGCCTCAAAATCGACCACACAAGTCGACTCCAAAAACTAACTTCAAAGTTGAATTCAAAAATCGACTCGGAAAGCAGCTTCAAAATTTGATTACAAGTACTAGTTTTTGAAGCACTACTAAAATCAGCATCACCAAGATTTCAACAATTCTTAGGATTTCTTCTCAACCTTTGTGCCGCATTTAGGACAGGTAACCAGCAGCTTCCCTTTACCTTTTGGCACATTGAGAATTGTTCCGCACCCCTTGCATTTAAAGTACAACGTGGTGTGACGATTCTCATAGCGTTTATTCGTAAGGCGCCACCATGCTTTGGGTTTTTGCATGATCCGCTGATACGTTTGTAGCTCTCGCTGTCGTGCCGCGTAATTTCGTGACAACATACGAAATATCCCAAATACAAAGCAGATAAGCGACAACAGAGACAACAGATCCCAATGAACAAAGAAGTTAATTACCACTAGCGCACAGCCAAGGATCATTATTCCTTGCGTGTACTCATCAACGCCGTAACGTCCCTGCATCCATTGTCCCATGCGAAGCTGCCAATTTCCCTGATTGAAGCTATTTCGATTAAATCCATTACGTGCCATATACTTCACGTCCCATGCTTGATAAATCGCTTAGATCACTGTCTGTTTTGTTTCTCTCTTTTCGAACTACTATCTTACGAACTTAAAACCTGTTCGTTTGCGAAATGGACAAAGCTTCACAAAAGCGGTACCAAGAATTCGAGAGAAAAACAAAAGGACCCCAGATATCTCTCTGGGGTCCTTTATGGATAAAAGAAAGTATCGCAAAGAAGAAAAGTTGACTATTCAGCCTTCTTTTCTTCTTTAGCTTCCTCAGTAGCCTCAGCGGTTTCTTCAGCAGCTTCCTCAGTTGCCTCTTCCTTAACCTCTTCAGCTTCTTCAGTCTTTTCCTCAGCCTTAGGAGCAGGCTTAGCAGCTGCCTTCTTTTCAGCAGGCTTTTCTGCCTTTTCCTTCTTCTGAACTGGCTCGGTGCAAAGCTCCATGATTACCATAGAAGCATTGTCGC
>USIG01000067.1 GCA_900554685.1 uncultured Cryptobacterium sp. | reverse complement strand
GGCGTGCTTGACTCCATGCTGATCCCAGCGTTCTCCATGCTCATCAAACAGGGCACGGTATGCGCAGTGGAAGGCGACATGAAGGTGGCCATGGGCATGAGTATCATGAAGATCATCTCAGGCGCCTGCCAGCTTTCCGAGTTCTACACCTTCGATTTCAATGACGACGTGGTACTTATTGGCCACTCCGGTTCAGGTGATGCCTGCTTCTCCACGGCCCGCAAGGCCTCAATGGAGATCGTTCCGGTATTCCATGGCAAGACCGGCGGCGGCTTCCTCACGCGCTTCTATCCGAAGCCAGGCCCGGTCACTTACCTGGCCATCACGCAGGATGCCGACGGACATTTCAAGTTCATCGTAAGCGAAGGCGTAATCGAGGACGGCCCCACCTTGCAAAACGGCGACACTACCTTCCGCACGCGCTTTAGCATTGGCGCACGCGAATGGAACAACCGCTGGTGCGAATGCGGCCCCACGCATCACTTCGCTGCAGCGCAAGGCAGCTGGACGGGCACCATCAAGAAGGTTGCAGAAATCTTGAACGTGCCAGTTGAGGTTGTCTGCTAAAAACATTTTTGGCCAATGAGCGAAAAGACGAAACGCCATTGGCTTACCTCTTTCTAGAAGAATTTCTAGAGGGATAGATCAAGAGCAAAAAAGAAAGGGATGACATGGGTTTTTCCGACAACACGCAAGGAATGCATGAGGCGGGTGTAGAGCAGCAGCCCTTCCTGCGCTCCTTCGTGCGGATGTGCAAAGACGGATTCGACCAAGGTTGGCATGAAGCAAACGGTGGTAATCTCACCTACCGCATGACCGACGAAGATGTTGCGGCATGCGAAGGTGAGTTTTCCTTCGACCGTCCATGGACGCAGATGGGTGTGCAGGCAGACAACCTGCGCGGCGCACACTTTTTAACCACTGGATCGGGCAAGTTCATGCGCAACGTGCCACTGAATCCGGCTGATTGTTTGGGCATCGTGGAGATCAACGACGCCGGCGACGCATGGCGCATCGTATGGGGACTTGAGAACGGCGGTAAGCCAACCAGCGAGTTTCCTACCCACTTCATGAACCATAGCGTGCGTGTAGCAGCGACCGATGGCGCCAGCCGCGTGATCTACCATGCGCATTGTCCCAACATCATCACGCTGTCCACGCTCGTCGAACCCGACGCACGCACGTGGACACGCATCCTGTGGAAGTCGATGACCGAATGCGTGATTATCTTCCCGCAGGGCGTAGGGCTTGTGCCCTGGATGGTGCCCGGCGGTGCCGAGATTGCCCGCGCTACGGCAGATCTGATGGACCGCTACGATGCGGTGGTGTGGACCCAGCACGGCATGTTCGTTTCTGGCGACACCTTCGATGCGGCATTCGGCATGATGCACACCATTGAGAAGTCCGCGGGGCTCTACTTGGCCGCACGCAGTGCAAACGGCGGTGCTGAGCCGGAATATCTGATCTCTGACGCGCAACTGATCCAGGTGTGCCAGGACTTCAACGTAAAACCAAACCTGGCATTTTTGGACGAAAAGTAAAGTCGAGGCATTTAATAAGCACCGGCCGGTTTTCGGACTAGTTTTCGGATCGGTTTTCGTACTGGTTTTCGGGCCGGCAGGTGCTTACCGACAAATTCGCCCCTTTGAGAGAAACGAAAGATCCAACATGGCTGTACGTAAAACTGCTGAAGGTCGTACCATTTCAGGGTTCAAGATGAAGTTGTACCCTGGCTTTGCGGCCGAGTACGAAAAGCGCCACAACGAATTATGGCCAGAAATGGCGGACATGATTCACGAATATGGCGGACACAATTACTCAATCTTCATTGATGAAGAAACAAATATTTTGTTTGGCTATATCGAGCTCGATGATCCAGAGCGCTATGATGAATCAGCCAACACTGAAATTTGTAAAAAATGGTGGGACTTCATGGCAAGCGTCATGGAAACGAACGAGGATAATTCCCCTGTTTCTGTTGATTTGCCCTGTGCCTTCCATTTGGATTAGTTCGGTAGCTTAAGGTAAGCGGGCACGCCTAGCTATGCACGCTTAATTGCAGATACACTAAGTTATAAAGCATATCTAGCCATATGCCATGCTTGCTGTAAGCTGCACAAACTAATCGGCATAAGTATTCGATTCGACTAGAAAGAAACGTAATGGCTTTATCTCAAGAGCGCAAGGGGACCATGGCGGTTTCCCTGACCAACTTCCTGGATTCAGGCTGTATCGTTGCAAGTAGTACCGCGCTTACTGCTTGGGCAGCCGCTTTTGGATTCGGGGCAACCTGGACCGCAATTTTAGGTGCTATTGGCGCAAACGCCTTTGGCGCTGCAGTCGGTGCTTTGATCGGCGGCTTTTTGACTGACAAATTCGGTCGTACCGTTATCTACAAATACAACCTGCTGGTATATGCTGCTGGCGTGCTTATTGCCGCATGCGCAGTAAACCTCCCAATGGTTGTTGTTGGTGTTGTAATTTCAGGTCTTTCCGTAGGTGCAGGTGTTCCTGCTTCTTGGAGCTACATCTCAGAAACATCTTCATCTACTAGCCGTGCTTCCAACATTGGTATCAGTCAGTTCGCTTGGAGCTGCGGTCCTGCAATCGTATTTGCTCTGTCTTTGATCATGAGCTTTATCATTCCTGGCTTTGCAGCTGACGGTAAGACTCTTTTGCCTGCAGGCACCTATGGTCCTTTTGACGGCATGCTTGCAACCCGTATTCTCTTCATGGTTCTGTTCGTTGTTGCCCTTGTTGCTTGGAATTTACAGCGCAAGCTGCAAGAATCTGCCGACTGGGCTGACAAGCAAGACACTACCGAGCACGTTAGCTTCGGTCGCATGATGGCAAACGCCCTTAAGAACTCCGTTAACGTTAAGACCATCATCTTCTTGGTTGCGGTTTACCTTACCTGGAACTTGGCAGCTGGTACCAACGGCCAATTCATGCCTTACCTCTATGCTGCAGCTGGCAACATTGACTCCACTGGTCAAAGCTTGCTTGGCATCGTTCAGTGGATTTTGGTTGCTGCTTTCTCGCTTATCGTGTTCTCCAAGTTGGGCGACAAAGTTTCCCATCGTCTGCTGTTTGGCATTTCTGCTCTCTTGGCTTTGCTGTCTTGGGTTTGCATTGCAGTCTTCGGTATTGCTCTTCAGGACGGCACCAGCGATTCCATGGGTTGGGTTCTTTGGGCCTACGTTATCCTTTGGGGTGTTTCTGCTGGTTTTTCTGCACAGTGCTTCTACGCTCTGTGGGGTACCGAATTGTTCCCCACCCAGTATCGTGGTGGCGTACAGGGCATCATGTTCTTCTTGGTTCGCGGCGCTTTAGGCATTTGGTCATTGGTTGGCGTTGGCGCTATCATGGGCGACATTTCTGCTAACCCTGCTGGCTTCTTCCCCGCTGCCGTTATTATGTGCGCTGTTTTGTTCATTTCTTTGGTTGTTGGCGTTATTTGGTGCCCCAAGACTCAGGGCAAAACGCTCGACCAGATTACCGAAGAGCGCTACGGCAAACTTATCAAGTAGCTTTTGCTCGGCAACTTGCAAGCTTGCTTATCACGCTTGTCCTATTTCTTCAAAAAAGGCGATCGCATTTGCGATCGCCTTTTCTCTTACTCTCTACGAGAAAATAGGCATCTTATTTCGGTAGCTACCGCACAACTTCTTATCATTTCAACAGCGTACTTACCGAAACGGTGCCCTTTCCCTAGAGCAGAGCCCCTTCAAGCTTTCCCTAGAGCAGAGCCCCTTCAAGGTCGGAAAGCATAGTATCAAGCGCGGTAATGCCGCCTTCAGCGGTATACCACACCGCTGGATGCTCCAAATAGATAATGTTGCCATCCTGATAGGCCTGAGTATTTTGCGTCAGGCTATTTTCGACAATTTCTTGGGCCTGATCAGCACCATCAGTGCCAATAGCAGCATCTCGATTCAGCACGAAGATATATTCGGGGTTCTGCTGAACAATCGTCTCGAACGATGTTTCATTACCATGAGTCGAAGTGGTCTCACCTGCAGCAAGATTATCAAAACCAATTTCACTGCCGATAATGGAGCAACGACCATCATTACCAAGCACATTAACGCTACTGCTGGTATACATGGTTACCAAAGCGGTATGGCCATCAGCAACTTCCTGCAAAGCAGCAATGCGATCGTTAAAGCCACTCATCTTTTCTTCGACTTCAGATTCGAGTCCAAATATCGAAGCAATTGTGGTTGCGTTATCGTTGACGCTTTGTACCAGTCCTTTTTCAGTGTCGGTAGCAATATAAACAACTGGTGCAATTGCCGCCAAATCGTCATACGAAGCAGAAAGGCGACCACCAATGAAAATAATATCGGGTTCGACTGCCGCTACCGCCTCGAGATCAGCTTCTTTAATGGTTCCCAGATTAGCAATGTTTTCGTTGGTTACATAATCCTGCAGATAATCAATAGAGGTACTTGCGCTACCTACAACACGCTCACCCAATCCCAGATTATCCAAAATGTCTAGACAAGCCATATCCAGGATGGCGATGCGCTGCGGATCATACGGCACTTCAATATCAGCAGTTTCTCCGCTGCCATTAAGTGCCTGGATGGTAATGGTTTCCGAGGTTGATTCGCTGGATTCCCCACTACCTGAACAGCCTGACAGCATAAAGGCAAGAACTACTGCCAAAACTGCTCCAGCAAGCGCTAACAGCGTTCGCTGAGTTCTCCGTTTTACTAACAATTGTGTTGTCATATCAACTCCTTTAATCAGGTTTGTACCTAAGCCTTAGTAGTAGATAGAAAGGGGACGCCCTTCTATTTCAAGAATTTCGAAATCTACCTGGTAAATATCACGTAGGTTTTCCTTGGTTATTACTTCTTCCACCGTTCCGAATTTCGCTACCTTGCCATCAACAAACGCGCAAATATAGTCGGAATAAAACGCGGCGTAATTAATTTCATGAAGCACCAAAATGACCGTTTTTCCTAGATCGTCACAAAGACGACGAACGATTTTCATCATGTTGGTCGCGTGATAGATGTCTAAATTATTGGTTGGCTCATCGAGCAAAATGTATTCAGTATCCTGTGCAATTACCATGGCAATAAATGCACGCTGGCGTTGTCCGCCCGACAATTCATCAATAAAACGATCACTGAATTCTTCAAGCTCCATATAGCCAAGAGCTCGATCAACAATACGTTCATCCTCTGCGGTCAGTCTGCTGCCCGAATAGGGGAAGCGGCCAAAACTTACGAGCTCTCGAACTGAAAGCTTCATTTGAACTGCATTGGTTTGGGTGAGAATAGCGAGACGTTTTGCCAAATCCTTACTTTTCCAGTTGGCTACATCACGCCCCTCAAAGTGGACCTCTCCTTCATCGCGTTCAATAAGACGCGACACAATTCCCAAAACGGTCGACTTACCCGCTCCATTAGGGCCAATAAAGGAAATAACTTTCCCGTGAGGAATATCGAAAGAAACCGAATCGACTACTGTTTTTGCATCGTAACGTTTCGTAAGGTTTGAAATACGCATCTACATCCTCCGAGTTCTGAGTAAGAGGTATAAGAAATAGCATCCGCCACCAACCGTAATGAATACGCTGATAGGGATTACATAGTGAAATACCTGTTCAACAATGAGTTGTCCCGCAACCAAAATAATCATGCCGAAGAAGACAGAACCTGCAATGAGCTGTGTGTGACGATACGTTTTCAGCAATTCACGAGAAAGATTGGCAATGATTAAACCCAAAAAGGAAATGGGCCCCACCATAGCGGTTGCTACTGCGATAAAAAGCACTACTCCCAGCAAAAGGCGGCGAATAGTGCGGTCGTAATCAACCCCTAAATTGATTGCCTGATCTTTCCCTAAGGTAATAACGTCCAATAACTGAATATCGCGGCGCAAGAACCATATGATTGCCGCTAATACCGCCACTGAAGCAACGATAATTTCGGCATTCACGTTGCTAAAACTTGCCACCAAACTGGTAAGGAGCGTGTCGTATTCGTTAGGATCCATAACACGCACGAGAGTAGATTGAATCGATCCAAAAAACGATGTGAGTACGGTACCTACCAACAATACATAGAGCACGTTATAGCGCGTTTTCTTAAACAAATAGCTATACAAGATCGTTGCCACAACACCCATGATTACCAGGTCAACCCCGAAAGCGAGGTTTGCATTGGTAACAATAAGCGCACCCGATCCAGCAAAAAACACCACTGCCGTATGAATAAGGGTATAGAGCGCGTTCATACCTAATAGGCAAGGTGTTACGATCGTATTATTGATGATCGACTGAAATACGATAGAGGCAGCCCCTATAGCAAACGCCGCGATGAGCATAGCAATAACCTTAGGAATACGTATTCCCATAGCAAAGCTAAACAAAGCTGCACTGGAATAATTTACTCCAACCGTAAGATAGGCTGCACACGCCGCCACTGCAAGAAGCGCCATAACAATAAGCTTTTTTCGGTTTGCTAGAAATGCCTGCTGAACACTGCCTGAATGGCTGCGTGACTCCATTCGTAATAAGCCATTAAACGGTCCCCAGATTTTTGTACGGATTAGCTCCTTTGTAGCGGCAATCATTTAACGATCACCTCCCTGTAAGGCAGGACGGATCCCGAAATGCTCTTTAAGCGCATCCTTTACCGCGGCAAGGTTGACCGCTTTTCGCCCATTATTAAGGCGATAGAGCAAAAGTCCAATGAAGATAAGACTTCCGAGAATGCCCACGATCAATTCAATGGGAAGTTCATAAGGAGCAATAACGGTGCGTGCAAACAAATCGCACACCAGCACAAACAGTGCACCAAACAGCGCCGTGTCGATAAGAGTTCCCCTTATATGGTCCCCCTTAAACATGGCCACAATATTAGGAACGATGAGTCCAATGTAGGAAATTGCCCCTACCGTAACGACAACGCTTGCTGTAATAGCAGCGGCAATAGTAAGTCCTAAGAATAGGATCACGTTGTAGTGAACCCCTAAATTCTTCGAGAAATCGCGTCCCATCCCAACAATATTGAAATGATTAGCAAACACAAACGCAAGAATAACGAGTGGTACCGCAAGCCAGACCAGTTCATAACGCCCTTGCAAAACCAAAGAGAAATGACCCACCGCCCAGCTAGAAAGAGCCTGATTCATTTCAGTAGAAAATGCCAGGAAGTTAGTTATACCTCCAATAACATTGCTGAACATAATACCCACCAAGGGAACCATAACCACATCTTTAAACTGAATGCGCTGAATAAACCATACAAAAATCCAGGTTCCCAGCGTCGCTGCCGCAAAAGCAAACAGGGCGCGTCCCCAGAACCCAAGACTCGGAAGAAAAATCAGCGCGATGAGAATACCAAACTGAGCTGAAGATATCGTGGCACCGGTTGTAGGCGATACGAATTTATTCATACAGAGCTGCTGCATAATAAGGCCAGCAACACTCATACCAATACCGGTACACAAAATTGCAAGCAAACGAGGAAGACGAGACTCCAAGAAAATATGCCAAGCATTAGCGTCTCCTCGCAACAATGACGCTACATCAACGTCCAGTACACCTATAAAAAGGGAAATGAAAGAAACTATAAGCAGCACGATTGCCAAGACGATAGTAGAAGTGTGTCGTCCGATGAAAACCGCCTCCTTACGCTTACCGATCTGTTCTGACTAGGTCAATTGGTGCCAAACGAACGCTTGATCCTCTTAGCAATTTCTCTGTCCAAGTTGGCAATAATGCAAGACCGTACTAACAGAATCAGTGTGGTTCAAATTGGTACCAATCAAATTTCATTTGTGTATGTATACCACAAAGTTAGCCTGAGTTAACTATAAAAGTTAACTAAGTTTAACTTTTTTCTATAGCCTCTGTTTGCTTCGGAGCTTCCTTGCAGCTGTCCAGTGGACGGTTGTTCCATCTTTTCACTATGCATTGTGCGCATAGTGAAATGAGCTTTCGATATTGTACTTCCCTTCAAAAGGATCCCAGAATAAAAGCAAGCACCAGGCTTGCTGCGAACACTGCTGCAAAGCATTGCCTCCTAGCAGCATCCCGCACAGCACGCCGAGACCCTGGCGACAAACATCTGTGCGCCTCACGGACCTATCTAGACAGAAAGCGAGAATCTCATGGAATACGTAACGCTCAACAATGGAGTGAAGATGCCTATCGAAGGACTGGGAACCTTCATGTTAAGCCCTCAAGAAGCCGAGGCAGCATCAGCCGCTGCTCTAAAAGTAGGTTATGAACACATTGATACGGCTAACGCTTACCTGAACGAGAAAGCAGTTGGACGCGCCATTGCGGCAAGTGGCGTTGCACGCGATGACATCTTTGTCTCCACCAAACTATGGCCTAGCGTCTACGAAGCAGGAGATGAAGCAATCGATTCAACCCTTGCCCGCCTTGGCCTTGATTATGTCGATATGCTAATCCTGCATCAGCCTGTTGGTAATTATCTGGCCGCCTGGAAGACAATGGAGCGTGCCTATAAAAACGGCAAAGTTAAATCACTGGGCCTTTCCAATTTTTCGCAGAACAAAATCCAGGAAGTTATCGACGCAGCAGAAATTAAGCCACAACTGGTGACGGTCGAATGTCATCCTTACTTCACCCAAGCCTCCTTGCGTGAATTTTTAGCAACCTATGGCATTGTTATTGAAGCCTGGTATCCTCTCGGGCACGGCGATGCTTCCCTTATGGCAGAGCCGATATTTACGCAGCTTGCTGAAAAGTACGGTAAAACTCCTGTTCAAATTATCTTACGTTGGCATGTTCAAATGGGTAACTCTGTGATTCCAGGCTCTAAAAATCCTGAACATATCAAAGACAATGCTGATATCTTCGATTTTTCTCTTACCGAAGCCGAAATGTCAGATATT
>USIG01000066.1 GCA_900554685.1 uncultured Cryptobacterium sp. | reverse complement strand
TGTAATTCCGGGGAGAATTCGCTATTCGTTTACCACAATTTGCGCAGTGCTTATGCTTATTAATGGAGCGATGACTTTAATGGCACTCGATTGTTGGTTTCAGAGGGTTTCAAATGTTCCTGAAACAGCACCTGTGGAGCAGTTCTTTGCGCGCCACTTCGACGATGAGTTTATGAAAAACCGTTTCCAGAGCATGACGATTACTCCTGATGACTCGACTCGTGTCGATAGTTCTCAGGTGCCGAGTGCGACAAAATAAAGAGTGTGTAGAGGGGAAGGAGCACATAATGGGTAATTGTCTTGTTGCTCAGTCGGGAGGACCAACAGCGGTTATCAATGCCAGTTTAGCGGGCGTTATTCGCGCCAACCAGCTCAATCCTGTTTATACCCGTGTATTTGGGGGCTTGTATGGAATTGAAGGGGTCCTCGAAGGAAAGCTCTATGATTTGAGCGACTTGTCGGGGCGCGAGCTGGATCTTTTGAAGCAGACGCCTTCTTCGACATTGGGAACCTGTCGTTACAAACTCAAACGTGGTAACGATGCTGATTTTGAACGTCTTATCAAGGTACTTGATGAGCACGATATTGACGTTATGTTCTATATCGGCGGAAATGATTCGATGGATACGGTGGATGCGCTTTCTCAGTGGGCTGCTGAGCACAGAAGCGCTCATCGTTTCATTGGGATTCCTAAAACGGTTGATAATGACCTGGTGTTAGTCGATCATTGTCCAGGTTTTCCGAGTGCTGCAAAAATTGCTGCGCAAATAACCCATGCAACCTATTTGGATTATGCTGCCTATACGCGCCCGGAGGTATTTGTGCTAGAAACCATGGGGCGTGATGCGGGATGGTTGGCAGGAAGTTGTTGCGTTTCCGGAGACGTTGATTTGCTGGTGCTCCCTGAGGTCGATTTTGATAAACAGACTTTCCTTTCTGAGGTTCAGAAAAAGTTTGATGAAAAAGGCGAGTGCTACATTGTGGTAAGCGAAGGCGCTCATTATGCGGATGGTACGTATGTTTCTGCGGGCCAAAGCGCCCATGATGGTTTTGCTCATGCTGTTTTAGGTGGGGCAGGGGCTCTCATAAAACAAATGATTATTGAGGCGGGTATTGTACCGCGCGGTATTGTGCAGGATTTATCTCGTGCAGCACGCTCAAGTAATTTTGCGCAAAGCTTGGTGGATGTGACGGAGGCGTACGAATTGGGCATGAGCGCTCATATGCGCAGTGCCAATCCTTCTTTTACTGCTCAAGTGGTGGGCGTAAAGCGCGCCTACAATCAAACAGGTGCGTATAATGCCCAGTATTTTTCAGGGCCGGCGAGTGAATTTGCCAACGCGGTAAAGCATTTTCCTCATGAGTGGATTTTGCCAAACTATCAAGGAATAACAGATGAGGCACTTGCTTATTTTGAGCCTTTAATGCAAGGAGAGCCAAAGCTTATTGTTGAAGGCTGTATGCCGGCAACCTTAACCCCTTTTAATAAACGCTCTGCAAATTAGGTAATTTTGAGTCAAAGAGCGTCTGATTCGAGAGACGCTCTTTGGGGTTTTAAGAGTTATAGCTATTGAGTAGTGACTGAAAGACGATATTCGATCGTGTGTGTTTCTGGATAAAACCGATACTTAATAGGATCATTGGTGATTTTATAAGTACCCATTCTGCTTTGGAGCTGGAATGGGTACTTTTCTGTATAGGAAAACTTGCTGGTGGTAAGGGCACTAAAGGTGATAAGCGCGTTGCCTTTTTGATAGGTGGTGCTTACGGCATGATCGTTGCTTTCGTAATTTAAAAGAGTATCTCCAAAGTAATAGACCGCTTCAATTTCGTCGTCTTTTTCAAGAGGAAGAACGTCAACTTTGAAACTATAGTCAGCTCTAAAGCCTTGAGAGATGTCTGTTTGAGCGGTTTGCGCAAAGCGCTTCTCAACATGAAATGCGTAGGGTTTTCCGTTGACTTTAAGTGAAAACGAACCAACGGGAGTGCGTGTTTTGTAGACAAGATCCTCAAGAATAACGCGTGCTTCTCGATATTTTTTCAGACGTTTGATGTCGCGGGAAGAAACAATACTTAAGCGACCAAGTTGCGAATTGTGTCTTAAATCGGCCAGCTTTACTTTTCGGGCGATACGCGCACCTTCGACAAGGGGGTCAGTGCTTGCCTGTGACTCAAGTGATTCAGGTAAAGAGTTTTGGTTGTGATAGAGACGGGCAAGAGCTGCTTGGCGCTCATCAATACGCTTTTTCGTTCCGTAGTCTCCCTCTTGGATAGCCTGTATGTAATCCAGATAAGGGGTTTGCTCCTCACGTGTCAAAAGTAAAACTGCATAGACTGCTGCTTCAGGAATACCTCGTTCGACTAAATCATGAGCGCTTAAGGAGCCATCTTCTAAAACATCATGAAGAAGCGCAGCGCATATTTCTGCTTCAGTGTCCATTTGCTCGGCAAGATGAAGCGGGTGAGCAATATAGGGCACTTCATTTTTATCAAGTTGGTTTGCATGAACACGCGCGGTTAACTTCAGTGCTTTGTTGATGGCAGGGGTGTAGAACATAAGCTCATCCTAAGATCGTTTAATTTGTAGTCATTATAAGGGCGATTGAGCTGTTTTGGAGGGTCATACGCTATAAAACGAAGGAACTATGAAAAAGTAACAAAACGTTACTAAAATATATTATTAGTGTCATAATAATACGTGTAAGAAGTTCGAGAGTGATGAAGAGAAAGGACGTTTCATGGCTGCTCAGTTAGTTGCATATTTTTCTGCTTCTGGAACTACCGCCCGTGTAGCAAAGCGTTTAGCTGAAGCAATTGGGGCTGATGTTTTTGAAATTCAACCAAAAGAATCCTACACTCAGGCAGATTTGAATTGGAATGACAGAACAAGTCGCAGTTCTATCGAAATGAATGACGACGCTTGCCGTCCTGCTCTGGCAACCCAAGTAGAAAACATGGATCGCTACGATACGGTATTCATTGGCTTTCCAATCTGGTGGTATGTGGAACCACGTATTATAGATACCTTTTTGGAGGCATATGATTTTGAGGGTAAAACAATTGTTCCTTTTGCAACGAGTGGCGGAAGCGGTCTAGGAAAAGCTCCTGTTCGTATGCAGGAAATTGCAAAGGGCTCTGTTGTAAGGCAGGGCAAAGTGCTCAATGGTCACCAAAGCGATGAAGCTCTTCGCAATTGGGCTTTGGACCAGGCATAATCTTTTTGACAGGTGAAATAATGTGGCATTAGGGAGCCTTGTAGGCTGCTTTAAAGCCGTGTGGATATCCTTTTAGGCACGCAATTCAAACCATTTCCCTCCTGTAAATATTACGTTAAACTTACCGTTTGGCTGCAAAACATTTAAGCCATCTCCGTACGGATTTGTTAGAGGGAAGGGGGAATTAACGTGCCTAAAAAGATCATTCTTGATTGCGATCCAGGCCATGACGATGCGGTTGCAATTCTTTTAGCGCTCGGTAATCCCGAAATCGAACTTATTGGCGTTACTACGGTAGGAGGCAACCAAAGCCTTGAAAAAGTAACGTACAATGCTCGAGCAGTTTTAGAAAAGGCCCATGCAACTTCTATCCCTGTTTATGCTGGATGCGATAGGCCTCTTGTTCGTCCTCAAGAAGTAGCTGCTTCTATTCATGGTGAAACCGGCCTTGACGGTGTTGAGTTGCCTGAGCCAAGCCGTCCGCTTGAGGAAATGCATGCGGTAAATTACCTTATTAAAACCATCATGGAATCGGAGCCAGGCACAATTACGCTGGTACCAACAGGCCCCTTAACCAATATTGCTCTAGCCTGCCGTCTAGAACCCAAAATCGTTGATAGGGTTAAAGAAGTTGTTCTTATGGGTGGCGGCTACCATGAGGCAAACTGGAGCGCTGTTGCCGAATTCAACATCAAGGTTGATCCCGAAGCGGCACATATCGTTTTTAATGAACCTTGGCCTTTGACCATGGTTGGACTTGATCTTACTCATCAGGCTCTCTGTACTCCCGAAGTACAAAAGCGTATCGAAGAAATTGGCACCCCTTTAGCCCATTTTGTAAGCGGCTTGATGGACTTCTTCCGTCAAACTTACCAAGACAATCAAGACTTTGTCGATCCTCCCGTTCATGATCCTTGCACGGTTGCGTATCTTATCGATCCTTCAGTGGTACAAACACGCCGCTGTCCTTTGGATGTAGAAATTCACAGTGAATTGACTCTCGGCATGACGGTTGCAGACCTTCGCGGTCCTGAACCCAGCGCAGAAGAGTGCAACACACAAGTAGCAACAAAACTTGATTTTGATAAGTTTTGGGATTTAGTAACCGATGCAATAGAAAGGATTGGCTAAGTTTCACATGTCAACCACAAACGAAAAAATGCTCGATGAAGGCGGCAAGTCAATTGTTGCATTGATGGCAGCGCTGCTTGTTGCAATTTTCGCTTTTCAGCTGAATGCTTCTATGCTTTCTCCTGCACTTGTTGCTATGGAGATTGAACTCAATACTACTGCAGTAGAGATTGGTAATACCCAGACGGTATTCTTTACGGCAGCTGCATTGTTCTCTTTGTTCCTTCCTCGTTTGGCTGACTTGGCAGGACGCAAGAAAGTACTTACTGGCATGCTTGCCATTACGGGTATCGGCTGTGTTATCAGTGCTTTAGCTCCTAATGTAACTGTTTTGCTCATCGGTCGCGTAATGCAGGGTGTCGCTGGTCCTGTTGTTCCTATGTGTTTGATCATGCTGCATACTCAGGTAACTCAGGAAGCTCGCTATACGCGTTTGATGGCTATTCTTACCTCGGTAAATGGCGGTATTGCTGGCGTTGACGCAATCTTGGGCGGCTGGCTGGCAGGCAACTTCGGTTTCCGTTCGGTCTTTATCACCATGGCTGTGGTAGCTGCACTTGCTGTTATTCTCATTTTGGCCTGCACCAAGGAAAGCTATGCTGATGAAACTCCAAAGATGGACTGGGCTGGTGTTATTACCCTTGGTATTGCATTCTTGTCAGCCTATTTGGTAACCAACGAAATCCAAAAGCTTGCCGATGCAAATTGGCCAATGATCGCTCTTTTGGTCGTTATCGCTGCGGTGTTTTTCATTGCGTTTTGGAATATCGAAAAGAAAAAGAAAGCACCTATGGTTTCAACCCACTATCTGCGTCAGCGTAGAACCTGGGGCTTGTTGCTTACGACGCTTCTTACCATGACGGGTGTTTTTGCGGTTATGAACGGTGTTGTTCCTGCTATCGCACAAGACGAGGCTATGGGTATCAACCTTGGCGCCGATGTTGTTTCGTTTGCCACACTTACTCCTTACGCATTGTTGGGTCTTTGCTTTGGCCCTATTGCAGGTATCCTGGCAAGCAAATTTGGCTACCATAAGGTGCTCCGTGGCGGTTTGGTAGTAAGTATTTTGGGTGCTCTTTTTGGTATCTTTATCGCAAATTCTCCAAGCGTTGCTGCGCTGGTTGTTATCTCTGTTGTGCTTGGTATTGCTTATGCGGGTACTGCAAACATTATGCTCAACGGTTTAGGTATCGTGCTTTCTCCTAAGGATAACCCTGGCTATCTGCCTGGTATGAATGCGGGCGCTTTCAACTTGGGTGCAGGTTTGAGTTATGCCGTACTGTATGCAGCAATGAATGCGGTAACGCTTTCAAGTGGGGCAGCAGCAGGATATTCTGCCTCCATGATTGCGGCAGCTATTTTGCTTGGTTTAGCGCTGCTGGTTTCTTTCCTTATTCCTAAGGAAAGCGAAGCTGATCAGAGCTAAAACAAGGGTTTAAGATAATTCCTTTTGGAAACTCTTTACGAGGAGAGTTTGTAATGAGCAAAGTTATTGTTTTTGGCAGCTTGAACATGGATCTTTCAATCGAAAGCGACCATATGCCTACACTGGGGGAAACTATTATCGGAAATGGTTTTCTTACGAATCCTGGTGGAAAAGGGGCAAACCAGGCTGTTGCTGCTTCGAAATTGGGCGCTCCGGTTGTGATGCTTGGTGCTGTCGGGGAAGATGCTTTCGGCGATCAGATGATCGCCGCCCTTGCTGAGCAGGGTGTTCAGTGCGAGTATATTGCCCGATCAGTGAAGTGTCCGACAGGTGTTGCGCTTATTACACGCGTGAAAGGCGATAACTTTATTACGATCGACTCGGGAGCAAACTATTCAACCACCTTCGAAGAGGTCAAAGAGGCACTTGATGATCTTGCTGAAGGTGGCGATGTGTTCCTTTGTCAGCTCGAGTGCGATTTTGATACCACCATGCAAGCGTTGGTTAATGCTCACGAGCGCGGCATGTATACGGTGGTGAATCCGGCTCCTGCCCGTAAATTGCCAGAATGGGTTTTGCCTCATCTTGATTTAGTAGTGGTAAATGAAGGTGAATGCGAAATGCTTACCGGCATTTATCCCGAGGATGAAACATCAGCCCGTCGCGCAATGAAGCAGTTAACGGATGCTGGAATTGGAAGCATAGCTATCACCTTAGGAGAGCGTGGCTCGATGGTGTGGTCTCAGGGACGCTTTTTTGAGTCGGTTCCTTCTCCGGTGCCTGCGATTGATACCACCTGTGCAGGGGATACCTATATTGGTGCTTTGGTTGCGGGGTATTCGCGTGGTTTACCTATTGATGCCTCGCTTGAAATTGCAACGAAGGCATCAGCTCTTGCTACAACGAAAGTGGGGGCTCAACAGTCTATTCCTTACTTGAATGAACTGTAGTGTACTGTGCTTAGTGCTGTATAGGTTGGTACTTTAGGTCGATTAGTTTTTGATCTCACACAAACGTTTATCTCGTATAAAAAGAGCAACACTAGAAAGAGCAACGCATGAAGGTGCGTTGCTCTTTGTTGTTTAAAGGTTCTTTTTCTTTTTTGGGTATACAAGAAGCACTAAAGCAAGAGCGCCAATTCCTAACGCACCAAGGATTATCGTAGCGCCAAGGAAAAGCGGATCGCTTGTTTTTGGTGGTGTAACTTTGTCTTGCTGGTCGTCCTTTGCACTAAGCGAAGTCGTATTATTGTTTGTCGTATCGGATGAAGATGAAGGATCTGGTGTGGGAGTAGGCCTATCTTCTGTTTGATTATCGACAAAGAGATTTGTTAGGGTAAAGCTGCCATTCTCAAGAGAAACTTCATCAATAAAAACGGCGTTATCAGAGGTGAGGGTGCCTGCTGCATTTACCGCGTCTACCGTCTCTAGCGCATTTGTTGTCTCTAGCGCGTTTAGTGCGTCTCTTGTCTCTGTTATATCTGTTGCTTCCAGATTCTCAGAGTTTTCTGCTGGCTTTTCTTGCGGAGGGTTTTCGACAAGATGGTAGTTTTCACAATCATCTTCACGGAGGGTGTATGAGATAAGTTCGCCATCTTTGAGGAGATTCACATTTTTGAATTCTCCTGTCCAATCATCTTCGGTGTCTTTTATGCCATCGGGGCCTTCAGCGTACAACTTTAGTGTTTGCCCTGTGTCGGTTCCGTCAGCAAAGAGATGGACAGTAATGCTTTCTGGACGGAGAGTGTGGCTATTATTTTCGTCGATCCAATTCTTTTGGACAGGGATTGTGGTGGGAGGCGCAACTAACGTATTGGTAATAACAAGCGCCAAACTATCTTCGGTATTCGTTGAAACCGCTTCGGTGTTTTCCGGGTAGGAAACTTCATATCCGAAAGATACGTTGACTTCCTTTACGGAATAGCTTACCGGTTTTCCTTGCTCCATTACATTGAGATTTTCAAATGTCGTACTCCAGTCATCATCGGTCCCTAAAAGTCCATCTTTTCCTTCAGAAGTAATGAAAACATGTCCTTGGTCGGCGGGTTGGTTGTTTTTATAGAGCTGTACTTCAATCTGGTTGGGACGAGAAAGGAAAATATTGTCAGCATCCCTCCATTGTTTTGTTACGGTAAGAGAGGTCTTTTTGCTGGAATTAGTCAAAGTGACAACAGAAACTGGTTTTCCTTGCTCAGTTACACTGCGCTCTGCATTGCCTAGTACCGTGAAGTGTTCTTCTTTTCCGATTTCGTATCCTGTCGGTGCTTCAGTTTCCACCAGGCTATATTCTCCAGGCGCTAAGGAAAATTCATTTGGCTCAGAGGCTTTTGTTGTCATAAGTACCGAATTGCCTAAGCTATCAGTTGCAAGAGTCCCGTCACTTTGATGAACTTCGAGCTTTGCTCCTTCGAGTTGCACACCGTCATCGCTCATTTTTGCGAATTTTACTGTGGTGTAGGGTTGATTGTAGGCCGCAAGAGTTGATCCTGAGGGACCTTGGAACATTTTATGTTCTGCAATGTTGGCAGGATAGGCTGGTACGGGTGTCTCTTCGTCGTCGGTGCCGTAGAGGCTAAAGTAATAGGGGTTAGGGTTAAGTACGTAGCCTGCAGGAGCGGAAGTTTCTACCAATTTATAGAGTGTGCCAAGTTTAAGGGATTCTACCTTTATGCCTTTTGAGGCAGTATCACCTGTTGAAGTTAGACCGCTTTTAATAAGGTCCCATGAAGAAGCGTCTTCGGCGTTATCGCTAGAATTGTTGTAGGCGTACAGATCAAACTGAGCACCACCTAGGGCAAGGGCGGTTTCATTACGCTTTGAAAACCAGATCATTGGCTCACTTACCGATTGGCCTGTTGCTTTAAGAACCTGAACCGTTTGCGAAATGGTATTAGAGCCCATTGTTCGTTCGTGCCCTTCAAAATAAGCACTGTTGCCTACCAGCACTGTTTTTCCGGTCATGCCAAGTACCTGGGCATTATAGGTAATTTTTACATACGTCTCGTCAGGGACCTTAACAGTGATGATGTTGTCGGCCATTTTTGAGGCATCAATTTCAAAAGGAATGGGGTCTCCTGTGGTGGCATTGATTACTTCAAATGATTTAGGGTCTACTGCAAGGGTATCGCTGCTCACATCGACGATATTTACCGTATCGCTTTC
>USIG01000065.1 GCA_900554685.1 uncultured Cryptobacterium sp. | reverse complement strand
GGTAAAGGCATGTTTTCAGCTGAATGGATCTACGAAGAAACAGGTCTGCCAGGAGGGGTGCTACCTTTTAATTTTGAGGCGTTCTGGAATAACCCAGCCTCCTGCGCAATCCAGGCATTTGATCGCGATACGGGGCAAACGGTTGTTTGGCATAAAGACGATATGTCTACGCTGCAGGATCTTATGGTTCGTGTACGTGCAAGCAGCACGTTGCCTTTCGTTATGCCGGCTGTACATATCAATGGTCATGTGTACTATGACGGTGGTCTAGGTCAAGGCGCAGGCATTCCTTTGCAGTTGGCACTCGATTCGGGTTGTTCTCGAATATTTGCAATCCTTACGCGTCCTAAAGGCTTCAGAAAACCTGCTCCTGACATTGGTCGTTCTGCTCGCATGATTGCAAACAGTTATCGAAAGTATCCTCAGGTAAGAGAAGCATTATTAACGCGCAATGAGCGATATAATGCAGAACTCGAAAAGTTAGAGCAGCTTGCAGCGCAGGGCAAGGCGTATATCGTGTATGCCGATAAAATGGCAGTTGAAAACAACACCACTGATCTTAAAAAGCTCCGCGCAAGCTATTTTGATGGGTATAACCAAGCGCAAAAAGAATTCCCTCAATGGCTTGAGTGGCTTGGAATTGAATAGAAAAGCATCTTCTAAGAACTGTTTATTTGTTGGTACTTGAATAGGGGAAGGCAGGATCTTTTAAATCCTACCTTCCCTGTTTTGTTCGCGTGGTTCCTACATAAAGGTAATGCCTAGCAGTTCAAACATGCTTCCCCATGCAATACCAATAACAAAAAGTCCTAGAAGGATAAGGATATTTTGGCGAAGTCGGTGATTTTCACTGAACAGAACAAGAATACCTACTCCTGCAGAGACCAAAAGACCAGAAATCATAGCGCCAGTGCTTAGCATGCCATCGAGGTAGAGCTGTGTAATAACAACGCTTGCCCCGCAGTTAGGGATTAATCCCACGAGAGCCGAGCCAAAAATAGCGATTCCAGGGTTGGTTGCGAGGTACTCGGTAAGAGCATCCTCTCCCGCAAGTTCCAGTATTGCAACAAGTACCAATGAAATGAGATAGACAATAATAGATACTTGAAGGGTATGCTTTACTGCGCTGAAGATGATATCTTTCCATCCGCTTGACTCTTCAGTCACGCTGCAGCTGGGGTTGTGGCAGTGGTGACGCGAGAAGGGCTGCTCTAGTTCTTCGCCAGTAATATGGTGTCCGTGTGGACAAGTACAGGTTGCAGAATGATCGTCTTGGCTGCTGTTCGAGGCAATCTGTGTGCGATTATGCCCATGAGCGCATTCATGGGTGCAGTTGTCTTCATCGGTATGTGCATGATTATCGCTGTAGGTAATTTCGCGGTTCGTTTCCTGACTTGATTTACAAGCAATAGCCTGGACGGGGCTAGTGTGATTGTTGTTAATGTGGTGACCTTCATGAAAGTGAGTGCATTCTTGTCCATGGCCTAGAGAACGTAAAAGTTCTTCTTCGTGTTTAACTCTTGCGCGAACACGCAAGCGCAGAACGCCATCAATAGCAAATCCCATAATCATGCCAATAAGGATTTTTACTCCGAGTATCGAAAACATGATAGAAGGATCAACTTGTTCAGCGATAAATAAAGGAAGCATCTCATCTGAGGTGGATAAAAACACTGCAAAGAGAGTTCCCAGGGTGATAGCGCGGCTCGCATAAAGTGCAGATCCTGCAGCGGAAAAGCCGCATTGAGGAACTGCCCCCAAAAGGGATCCTACTAAAGGACCAGCAATACCTGCTTTGCGCACTAAAACAGCGGCCTTACCGCCTGCTTTATGTTCAAGGAGTTCAAGAAGAATATAGGTGACGAGCAAGAACGGAACCAAATAGATGGTATCTTCAAAGGCATGCTCAAGAAGATGGGGGAGAAGTTCCATGGGCTATGCCTCCATTTCTTTGAGACATTTTTCGCATAAACCGTAGAGCACTGTTTTGGCGGGATTGATGCGCACATGATGATGCTCGATGACATGCTCGTAGAGATGCTGGAGTTCTCCACAGTCAATAGGAGAAAGGTCTCCGCAGTGTTCGCATTTCAAGAAAAAGTAAACATCATCGGGCGAGTCGGGCAAATAGCGATAGCAAACGCCGTCGATACCTTCGATAACGCAACGGGCGATAATGCCTTCTTCCTCTAAGCGTTCAAGGTTGCGATAAATAGTTGCAGTTCCTACTTTTTCATGACGGCTTTCAAGGGCGTTAAGTACGTCTTTGATGGTGATAAAGGAGCCTTGATGCATGCGGATGCAGTCAAGGATTAATTCCTTTTGTTTTGTTTTGTACTGACGTGAAGACGACACCTGTTTTCTCCTTGAAAATATGAGAGCCAAAAATGAAAACGATTCTCATTTTATGAAAGAAACGAGCGGAGTCAATGAATTTGAGAAAGTTTCTCAAATTCGGCAATAACTCACGCAGGAGGATGCCCTGAGGGTACGGAAGGCGCCATGTGGAGTGTAGAGGGCAGAAGATGGAGCGGCAGAATACGAAGCGTGGGTACGGAAGATGACATGCAGGACAAGGAGAATAGAAGGCCCGATGGGGAGGATAGGAGGCGTAGCGAAGAGGACAGAAAGTAGAGCACAGGGTGTGACAATTATTGAAAATGGAAAGGTCTTGTTCTTTATTTGGGTGCATAAATTAGCACTTTCCTGACATAGCTCTCGAGCATTTATGTAATAATTGTGAACATAAACGAGCTTCAATACAGCTATCAGTTTTGAACGTTTAAGTGCCAGCGATCTTTTGATCGGTTTTCAATTAAAGTGGGTTCTTCTTAAAAAGAGGGATTTGCCGTTGAAAGGGAAAGCTATGGATGAGAAAAACAAGAACATTCCTCAGCCTCAGCAACCAGGGGAAGAGACACATAATACAGAACAACCAACCCAGCCTGCGCAGCCTGAGGCACCTATGCCTTCCGCGCAGCCTACGATGCCTGAATCGGCTCAGCCGGTGACGCAGCCGCAACCTGCTCAGCCGGTGACGCAGCCGCAATCTGTTCAGTCGGTGATGCAGCTGCAATCTGTTCAGCCTGAGCCAACTCAGCCAATGCAGCCTCAGTCAGTACAACCGGCTCCGGCTCAACCGGCGGTACCTGCGCCTCCTACAGGAGATCCTGTACAATCGGTGCCTGCTCCCGTGCCGGCTCAACCCTTGCAGCCAGGCGTATCCCAACCACAGCCAGCTCCTGCTTCTGCGCCAGCTCCCGCGCCAGCGGCTCAACCTCAGACAGAATCAATTCCTCAACCGGCACCTCAGCCCCAGTCAGGACCGCAACCCCAGCCTCAACCGGGGCCAACGCCGCAACCGCAGTCGGGACCAGCTCCCGCACCGACATCGCAGCCCCAGCCAGGACCGACACCACAGCCTCAACCTCAGCAAGGGCCTGTTGCGCAGCCGCAGCAGCCGGGCGCAGGATATGTACCACCTCAACCAACTTACAATCCTGGTGCAGGTGTGCCCATAAAGCCTAAGGGCACAGCGGCATTAGTTTGTGGCATTATATCGATCCTTGTTGCCTGGTTTAGCCCTATCGTTGCTATCATCCTGGCTATAATCGCTATTGTTTTATCTCGTCGTGCGGTTCGTCAGACGGGTAAAAATGGCAAGACTACAGGTGGCCTGATCTGCGGTATTGCTGGTATTGTTTGCGCGATAATTTCTTTTATTATCGCAATGGTTATGTCGGTATCTATTGTCGGTGGTGTCATTGATGATGCAAACAATTCTGCTCATTCGTCTTCAGGAAGTTTTGCCGCACAGGTACTTCCTAACGATCTTTCAGCAGACGAAAAAGCATGCGCTGATCTTGGTATTACCAAGCTTGATCAGCTTAAAAACCAAGATGAGGAAATCGTGAACTATCTTGCGGCTGAGCTCGATGAAGGCTTCGAGGAAAGCATGGGAGTTACTCATGCAGAATTGGGAACCAGCTCGGTCGACTTGGCTCGCTGGATGCTCACCGATTTCAGCTATTCCTATGACGGAGTATATGTTGATGATGAAGAAGGAACGGCAACTATGTATGCCGACCTTGAAATGCGCGATTCCTTTATGTTCATGAACAATTTCTATGACCTTGCAAACGATTTCGTTAACTCCGGGGAAGCAGATTCGATGACTGCTGAGCAAGCCTCGAAGCGTCTTGGGGAATACTATAACCAGGCCATGGATGAGACGACCGATATGACAAGCTATTACACAGCAATTGATTTTGTGAAAAATGCTGACGGCACCTGGTCTGTTGATGAAGATGAGTGGGATAAGGAATTGGGATATATGTTTGGTATTTACTAGGCACTATTCCAAGTAGGTACATACTCTTTTTGTTTGGGTTTTACTGCCGCAAGATATATGTTCTTGCGGCAGTGTTATTTTGTGGTTCTTCCCTGGAATCTCCATGCTTGTTTCTTGTGTGTTTCGGAAATAAAGAGAAGCCCTTTTAGGGAAGTCACTATACTTTTAAACTAATGCTTAGTGTAGATAAGATAACGCAAGCCGAACATGCATAAAAGAAAGCACACTCAGAGAGGATACGAATCCAGCTCGTATGCAAGGAAAACGTCAAAAACAAACAGGAGCGCATGCTTCTTTTACGGATAAAGCACGTCAGATGACGCAAAAACTCTCTTCTTCTTTTCCTGGCAATTCTCGAGGAGGGGCACGTGAAGGATCTCATAGTGCATCCCGAAATGCTCAGTCGAATAGCTACAGGCAAGAAAGAAGACATTCCCAGCGACGTCCTCGCAAGCAAAATGTAGTAAAGCAGATAGTAAATCGTTGGTGTAATCGTCTTTTAGGCGTTGTGGCCGAAGGTTCTTTTGATCAGGAAGAGGAGTTCGCTTCTCATAGGACTTCGCGTGACTACATTTGTAACACGATTGGTACGGGTGCGTGGGGAATGGTGTTTCCTTTCCTTACCATCGTGGTCACGCAGCTCAGTGGTACCGAGCAAGCGGGTATGTTTTCTATGGCCTTTATCATTGGTACTTTGCTGATGATTATAGGAAACTACGGTGTTCGCACATATCAGGTATCTGATATTGGGGAAAAGCATTCGTTTTTTGACTATCAAATTAATCGCTGGATTACCTGTATCATCATGATGCTGGTTGCTTATGTGTACTGTTCGTTTCGCGGTTACGATGCAAACATGTTTAGCATCTGTATGGCGGTTTGCACCTACAAGATGATCGATGGTCTTGCCGATGTTTACGAAGGCCGCTTGCAGCAGATGGACAAGCTTTATCTTGCAGGTATTTCTCAGGCTTTTCGCTCCGTTATTGTCTTTATCGTTTTCTCTTTAGCGTTGCTTATCACAAGAAATTTGGTAGTGGCAAGTATTGCCATGGCTGTTGCTGCAGCCCTTACTTTTATTGTGTTGACCTTCCCTCTTGCGCATCTGGAAACGCCTCGTTCGCGTGGAAGAAGTTTCGCAAGCATCGTTGCCTTGTTTAAGCAGTGTTTCCCTGTTTTTATCGCTTTGTTTATGTATGCCCTTATCGACAATATGCCTAAGTTCGTTATGGAAGGGGTGCTCTCGTACGACAACCAGTTGTATTTCAATGCGCTTTATTTCCCCGCTCAGGCAATCTTGCTTACGGTAGGGTCAATCTATAAGCCTCTTCTTGTTCGCATGGCTCAGATGTGGGCGGATGCGGAAAAGCGTCGTCGTTTTGATTTGGTTATTCTGGCCATTGTCGCTGTTGTTATAGCTATTACTTTGGTTGTTATTTTCGTAATGGCAACTATTGGTATCCCTGTGATGAGCTTTATGTATGGCGTTGATTTTGAGCAGTTCCGCGGATTGAGCTACATTATGATTGCGGCTGGTGGCGTTACGGCAATCATTGACTTTATTTACCAAGTAATCACGGTTCTTCGTCGCCAAAAATCGGTTATGAAGCTTTATGTGATTACCTTTGGCTTCTCGCTTTTTATTCCTATTTTGCTTATCGATTTTACGGGTCTGCCTGGCGCGGTAATTGGTTACTTGATTGTAATGACCATCTTGCTGGTACTCCTCGTTTGGGAATACGCCAGCATCCGCTGGGAGCTTCATCGTCATCCTGAACGTGTGGAGGAAACTCTTGCAGGTGAAGAAGCGGCGGCGCGTGCCTATGAGGAAAGTACGGCAGGTGTTCGCGCTCGTCAGGTGCGTAACTCTCAGGCTCAGGCAGAAGTGCGTCAGCCAGGCTATGGTCAGCCAGGACAAGGCCAGTCGGGTCACGGTCAGCCAGGCTATGGTCAACCAGGCCAGGGCCGACCAAGTCAAACTCAGCCAGGCCAGGGACAGCCAAGTCAGGCGCGTATTCGTGCGCGGGAGGAGCGCCAAGCACGTCAGGCACGCGAGGAAGCGCACGTGCGAAGAGTGCGAAGGGCTTATGAGGGCGTGCGCGGTGGTAGTGCTGCTGCCAAGCGAAGTGATCGTAGCGATTCTATCCGTGCTTCTGCTCGTGCTGGTCTGGGCGGCACAAGTGATACAAATGGCGCAAGTAGTATGAGGAATTCTGGACCAAGTGATGGTCTTAACCCGATGCATTCCAATCGAGACGCTCGTCGCAATCTTTCATCGCTTCCTTCAATTTCTTCGGGTGACGACTCTCGGGAAATTAGATCAGGAAATCACGACTACACTGAAATAGTTGCTTCGGTTGACGACGACCAGGATGAGCGCCGATAGGCTTGATAAACTAGCGCTTTTTATCTGGGGGCTTATCAAGTAAGAGCGGGGCAGCAATGCTGGTGTAGAGGGCAAGCCAAGCAAGGGAAATGCAAAATCCTGCAAGTACATCAGAGGCATAGTGCACTCCGAGATAAATACGGCTTATACCTATGAGTAAAATGACGAGAGAAAACCCTGCACAGCATGCAAATCTCATCGTGCGGTCTTTTTCGTATTTCCAGACAAGCCACACGAGGAGGCCGAAAAACGCCATTGCCACCATGGAATGTCCTGAGGGGAAGCTAAATCCTGTTTCTGTTACTAGATTGATGTGTTCTGGTCTTGGACGCTGAACGAGCTCTTTTAAAACAACGTTGAGTAAAGCGACGAGCACTAAATTAAGGGCGCAAAACATTCCAGGTCGCTTGCCGGGTGCAAAAGCGACAATAACCAAGAGTAAAACCAACAACGAAAGCGGTGTTGCGAGTGACGATATGCTTTCCATAATGGGGGTAAGCCAGTCGGTTCGCAGATTGTCAACAAAAAACGCACGAGCAAGGCGGTCGAGAGTCATCAGATCGCCTTCAAGCACATCTTCAAGAAGACCAATAAACAAAATAATGCAGAGGAAAATAATTATCAGTCGTTTTTGCTTTATGACAAGAGCTTTGAAGCGAGAAAAAAGCGAAGAAGAAACCATTACTGCTCCGTATCGAAATCAGTTTGAATAAGGTGTGTATAAGGTAAAGGCGCAAGCAGCAGACGGAATGTTCGCGTCTTGTTTATAGCGTATACAATTATTCTTACACATTTAGCAAAGTGCTGCTTAACGTAGCAAATTGCAGCCCAATCCCTATGATTTCTCCAAAAACCGCCAAAAATACAACGGTGCCAAAAAAGATGGGCCAAAAACTTGAATCCCTGAAAGGTTAGGAATATTTTTGGACAATTCCAAAATGCTTGTTGCATTCTATTTTGTCGGATCTGCATGAGGCAACGCAGAATACGAAATACAAGGCATTTTACGGAAGAAGCTGTCCCCGAGTTTCGAAAGGATGATTCATGAAGGTATTGGAGAAAATAAGCGATTACGCTGGAAAGTACATGGCAATCATTGCACTTATTGTAGCAATTATTGCCTTGGTCTTTCCGGGACCTGTGTCTTCGGTAATTAAGACAAGCTATGTAAACATTTTGCTTGGTATTGTTATGTTTGGTATGGGCATGACGTTAACCCTAGGCGACTTCAAGGTGGTATTTACTAAGCCAAAGGCTGTTATCACCGGCATTTTTGCTCAGTTTATTATCATGCCTGGTTTGGCTTTTATTTTAGTAACCATTTTCCAACTTCCACCCGAGCTGGCAGTAGGTGTTGTTTTGGTAGGATGTTGCCCAGGTGGTACGAGTTCTAATGTTATGACATACCTCGCAAAGGGCGATGTTGCTCTTTCTGTAGGCATGACGGCATGCACCACCATTATGGCCCCTGTTGTTACTCCGCTTTTGGTTCTGCTTATCGCAGGTCAGACGGTTGATGTTGCAGTGTGGGATATGTTTATCTCTATTGTTCAAGTTGTGTTGGTTCCCATTGCCTTGGGCTTTGTTATCAATCGTATTTTCGAGAAGTTCGCAAAAGAATTTGCAAGAGTCCTTCCACTGATTTCAGTTATAGGTATTTCTTTGATCATCATGGCTGTTGTAGCTGCTAATGCTGTAAGCCTTATGAGCGTTGGTCTTTTGATTATTGGCGTTGTTATGCTTCACAACGTTTGTGGTTATGCGTTGGGCTACTTGGCGGGCCGTCTGTTGGGTCTTACGAAAGCTCAGCGTCGTACTCTTTCTATTGAGGTTGGTATGCAGAACTCCGGTTTGGCAACTTCTTTGGCAACGGTACACTTCGCTACCATGCCTTTAGCTGCTGTTCCTGGTGCGGTATTCAGCGTATGGCACAACATCTCAGGTGCTATTTATGCAAACATCCTTGCACGTTCTGCAGGAGATAGCTCAGTTAAGAAGGCAGAACTTGAAAACAAGATTGAATCTGGCGAAATCGAAAAAGAGGAAGCCAAGGAGCAGAATAAGGCTTAATCAATTCGCTTGAAAGTTTGCTTTGAAACCTCTGGTATCAGTATTGATGCCAGAGGTTTTTGCTTTTTTGGGGCTTTTCTCTATCGATAAAACGAAGGGGCAGATTATAGGCCACTAACCCCAAGGGGCAGCTTATATTTCTGGACAACAAAAAAGCCTGCACAGAGTGCAGGCTGAATACGTGGTAGCCTCGACCGGATTCGAACCGGCGATCTCCGCCTTGAGAGGGCGGCGTCC
>USIG01000064.1 GCA_900554685.1 uncultured Cryptobacterium sp. | reverse complement strand
TCAAGGTAGAAGCCTTCATGCGACCAACAATAGGATCATCCTTCATCGCAAGAACATCCGCAAGACTTAATACCCCATTTTTTAAATCTTCACGAACTTGAGCTCGCTTGATGCGTGCAGCCTTAGCCTTCTCAAGTGCCTGCTGCCTTTCTTCAGGGGTGAGTTGTGGAACTGGCATGGTCGCTCCTTTTCTTAATCGATGCACCGATACATCGCATTTTCGCCAAACAAACTAGTACTATAGTATACACAATTTACAATTACACAATCCCTCAAAAATGTCCGCTGAAACTATTAGTTCAGGATTACGTAACTGAGCAGCACGTTTGTATCATTTATTGAGAAGATATGCACTAATTTATCTCATTTTTTCCTTATTTTTCCATACCCTTTTGAAAAAGCGAGGAATCTTTTACCGCAAAGTATACAATTTGGGTAAAAATTGAGGATGTTTCGTTGTTAAAGCGAAACAAGACAGTGACAAGGAATCTTACCTAACGTGGAAGGCTTGCCTACCAACGACAAAATTGCAACCACTTTCGCCTCATGAGATTCAACAAAATCTATAAACTTTTGTGCAGTTTGCTCATCAAAGGTATCTAAAACAACAACAACTTTGTCTTTCTTCTTTAGTCCCACACTTGATTGGAGCGTATCCTCTAAAGGCTCACAGATACCAAATTTCATCCACGCAGATAAGGCAACATTGTAGGCAAAATACGAATCAACACCAGGAAGCGATAAAACGATTTCTGGTTTTGCGTCACGGTCAACTTGTTGCAGAAGTTCAACGGCAAGTTTGTTTGAAACAATGGGATCAACCATCAACGCAGCAGAGTTAACGGTCTCGCTTGTCTGAGCGTTAAACACACCCATCTTCTCGAGCAACTCTTGTACTTCAGATGTTTCCATTCTTTATAGCTCCTTTACAATGGCATCAAAAGCGGCAGCAGGATCTTCCTGCTCGGTAATAGGACGGCCAATTACGATATGTGAAGCACCTTGATCAAACGCCGCTTTAGGAGTTGCCACACGCGTTTGATCACCAAGCGCTGCACCTGCAGGCCTTACACCAGGAGTAACAATATAGGCCTTTGGTCCTAGCAACTCACGTAATACAGGTGCTTCCTGAGGCGAAGCAACAACACCTGAAAGCCCCGCTTCTTGAGTCTGCTTGGCGAGAGCTTTTACCTGCTCTTCTACCCCACGAGTAACTCCTGTCCGGGCAAGATCGTCTTCACTCATACTGGTTAAAACAGTAATTCCCAAAGAAATGGGCTCCTGATCAACCCAACGCGCTTGGGCAAGACCCTCTTTTGCTGCCTTCATCATGGAAAGGCCGCCTACAGCATGCATCGTAAGCATATCCGCACCAGCCTCAGCCGCTGCCTTTGCTGCACCTTTAACCTGATGAGGAATGTCATGAAATTTCAAATCGAGAAAAACCTTAAATCCTCGTTTTTGAAGGGCAGTAATGAAATAGGGTCCTTCCTGGTAAAACAAAGTCATACCTACTTTTAACCAGGTAGCTTTACCCGCAAGCATGTCAGCAAGCTCCAAAGCACGACTACGATCACAGTCAAGAGCTACAATGATGCGTTCTTTTCGAGGAATAGCACTAAAGTCTAACATTCAAGAGCTCCTATCAGTTGGCAGACATCATCGATGCCCTGTTCTTTGCAATATGACTCAATGCCATCAATCACCTCGATAGTGGCATGAGGATTCATAAAGTTAGCGGTACCTACCGCCACCGCCGTTGCACCTGCAAGCATAAACTCGACTGCATCAAGACCTGTCGTGATGCCACCCATACCAAGAATAGGGACCTTAACTGCCTGATGAACCTGCCACACCATACGAAGCGCAACAGGCTTAACCGCCGGACCCGACAACCCTCCAACGACACGAGCAAGAAGTGGCTTTCTTGTGCGAGCATCAATCGCCATACCCAAAAGAGTGTTTATAAGAGAAACCGCATCAGCACCGGCATATTCAACTGCCTTAGCGATTTCGGTAATGTCGGTAACATTGGGAGTCAGCTTAACGATAAGAGGGCGGTTGGTGCGTTTACGACACTCCGCCACAACTGATGAAGCCATTGCGGGATCGGTACCAAACGTCATACCACCACAGTCAACATTAGGACATGAAATATTGAGCTCATAAGCATCAACATCATCACTTGCTTCAAGAGCATCGACTACTGCCGCGTACTCTTCAAGGCTGTGCCCCGACACATTAACGATAACCGTCGCATTTTGCTGGCGAAGCCACGGCAGATCTCGCTGCTTTAATACTTCCACACCAGGATTTTGTAAACCAATGGAATTGAGCATCCCGGAAGGAGTTTCGGCAATACGGGGAGCGTCATTTCCTGCCCATCCGTTTAAAGAAACTCCCTTAGTCGTAACGGCCCCCAAGGCACCAACCTCAACAAAATCGGCGTACTCATGACCCGAGGCAAAAGTTCCCGAAGCAGTGGTTACCGGGTTTTTCATTAAAAGACCGCCAAGATTAACCTGCATAGATATACCCATTACCAGATCACCTCCGCAGCATTAAAAACCGGTCCATCAACACAAGAGCGCTTACGTCCTTGAGTGGTTTCTACGATGCAGGAAAGGCATGCACCAATACCGCAAGCCATACGTTTTTCAAGAGAAACAAATGTTGGTATACCTTTTTCAAGGCACAGAGCAGAAACGATACGCATCATTGGCTCAGGGCCACAGCAATACACAACATCATAAGAGTGTGCTCCAAGGCGCTCTTGAACCAAATCAGTGCAAAACCCGTGGTGTCCACGAGATCCATCATCAGTAGCAAGGTAGAGCTCTTTTTGTAAGAGGTTTTTATAGGTATCCTCTACCACGAGCGCAGAAGAGCTTTGAGCCCCCAGAATAACATCAACATCAATGCCAGCGTTCTGAAGAGCTTCGGCCTGCAAATACAAAGGAGCCCCGCCTACGCCACCTGCAACCAAAAGAGCTGAATGAGATTGAGCCGGTATGCTCCAGCCACTTCCAATAGGGCCCATAACCGACACACATGCACCAGGTTGTAACGTAGTCATATGAGCACTTCCAAAGCCCACTACCTGATACAAGATAGCTAAAACTCTTTTTTCATCTTCGGTATAAAACACCGAAAAAGGACGCCTTAAAATATGACCTTCCATACCAGGCAGCTGGATATGGACAAATTGACCGGGTTCAAGAAGTTCTCCCACGCCATCGACTTCGATTTTTATCAGCCACAACGTTTCGGTAAGCGCTTTATTTTCGCGCACAATCCCGGGTTTTTCCAAAAGAGCGCTCATAGCAAAACCCCTACTCCTCCCATTGGTCTAAATCCTGCAAGGCAATAATGGGGAGATTGTCATCTCGTAAGTTATCGATTGCAGAAACAAATGCTTGGGCACCTGCAAGCGTGGTAACGTAGCAAAGGTTTTGTCGTACCGCCATCGTTCGAAGAACATATCCATCAGATCGTGTCTCTTGTCCAAACGGAGTATTGATCATCAAATCAATTTTGCCCTCGTTGATAAGCGTTGAGATATTAGGTTCAGGATCACTGACGCGACCAATCTCCTGGCAAGGAATATTTGCCGACTCTAAAGCACGTGCTGTGCCCGAGGTGCACACAAGCGTAAAGCCCATTCGAGCCAAATCACGAGCAAGCGGCAATATCGCACGCTTATCACGATCACATACCGAAAGGAAGCATGTTCCCGACTTAGGAAGCTCCATATCAACTGCGGCCTGCGTCTTTGCGTAAGCTGCAGGGAAGTTGTTCGCGATTCCCATTACCTCGCCGGTAGATTTCATCTCGGGGCCCAAAACGACATCAGCGCCAGGGAAACGACCAAACGGCATCACCGCTTCTTTAACACAGAAATGAGATTGACGACGTTCGTCATCGGGCAAATTGAAGCTCTCAATGCTCTCGCCCGCCATAATACGAGCAGCAAGCTTTGCCAGAGGAACTCCTGTGGCCTTTGAAATAAAGGGAACGGTACGTGAAGCACGCGGATTTGCTTCGATAACGTAGACGACAGAGTCCTTAATCGCAAACTGCACATTCAAAAGACCCACTACGCCTAAACGAAGAGCAAGTCTACGCGTGATGGATCGAAGCTGCGATACCTGTGATTCAGATAAAGTGAAAGGCGGAATACAACAAGCAGAGTCGCCTGAGTGAACACCTGCTTCTTCAATGTGTTCCAAAACACCACCGATATATACCTGTTTTCCATCACAGAGCGCATCAACATCGCATTCGATAGCGCCTTCCAAGAAGCGGTCCAAATACACAGGATGATCAGGGGTAATGCGAGCTGCTTCTGCCATATACTTTTCAAGGTACTGCGCATCATAAGCAATAACCATACCGCGTCCACCCAATACATAGGAAGGACGAACGAGCAAAGGAAAACCGATACGATCGGCAACTTGACAGGCCTCTTCAAAAGAGGATGCCATACCAGCAGCAGGATAGGTTATATGAAGCTCGTCTAAGACCTCAGCAAAGCGATCGCGATCCTCTGCCAAGTCAATCGCTTCTGGCTTTGTTCCCATAACAACAACACCAGAATCTTCAAGATCTCGAGCAAGCTTAAGAGGGGTTTGTCCCCCTAAGGTCACCACTACCCCATCAGGCTGCTCTACTTCAACGATATCCATAACATCTTCGTAGGTGAGAGGCTCAAAATACAAGCGATCAGAAGTGTCATAGTCGGTAGAAACAGTTTCAGGATTGCAGTTAACCATGATGGTTTCATATCCAGCATCATGAAGTGCATAGCTTGCATGAACGCAGCAATAGTCAAATTCAATACCCTGACCAATGCGATTAGGTCCTGCACCTAAAATCATGGCACGCTTTTTAGTGGAAGGACGAATCTCGCTTTCTCCCAATTCGTAAGTCTTGTAATGATATTCGGTACGGCTTTCAAATTCAGCAGCACAGGTATCAACCGTCTTGAATACCGGTACAACGCCAAGCTCTTTGCGGCGTGCGCGAACAGAATGCTCATCGCTGCCGGTCAAATAGGCAATTTGAATATCTGAAAGGCCGAATCGTTTTGCCTGGAGCAAATCTTGTGCATCCAGCTCTTCAAGTGAATAGCTACCAACTGCCTTTTCAACCGAAATGATGTCGTAAAGGCGAGATAAGAACCATCTATCAATCTTTGAAGCCTCAAAGACCTGTTCGATACTCCATCCACGACGAAATGCTTCGGCAATATAGAAGATACGATCTTCGGTAGGACGGCCAACCAGTTCTGCGAAATGGTCCTCATCAAAGCTGTCTTTACCATCAGCACCAAGACCTGCTCGTCCATTTTCAAGAGAGCGCATCGCTTTTCCAAAGGCCTCTTCAAAGCTGCGCCCGATTGCCATGATCTCACCAACAGCCTTCATGCGAGTTGAAAGCGTAGTGTCGGTGCCCTTGAACTTTTCAAAGGCGAATCGAGGAACTTTTACCACACAGTAGTCAATTGAAGGCTCAAAGCAGGCAGGGGTTGCCTTGGTAATATCGTTAGTAATTTCATCAAGGGTATACCCCACAGCCAACTTAGCTGCTGCTTTTGCAATAGGAAAGCCTGTTGCTTTAGAAGCAAGAGCAGAAGAACGTGAAACGCGTGGATTCATCTCAATGACGATCAAGCGACCGTTTTTAGGATTAACAGCAAACTGAACATTTGATCCACCGGTCTCAACGCCAATCTTTTCCAAGATAGCAAGAGAAGCAACACGCATACGCTGATATTCAACATCGGAAAGCGTTTGAGCGGGAGCTACCGTAATCGAGTCCCCTGTGTGAACACCCATAGGATCAAAGTTTTCAATGGAACAAATAATAATGCCGTTACCCGCTTTATCGCGCATAACCTCCATCTCATATTCTTTCCAACCCTCAATACTCTCTTCTACCAATACTTCGGTAACGGGAGAAAGATCAAGTCCTTGAGAAACGATAGAGATGAGCTCCTCTTCGGTGTGAGCAATGCCACCACCAGCACCACCCAGAGTAAAAGAAGGACGAATTACGAGAGGATATCCGAGGCTTTCTGCTAATCCAAGAGCATCTTCAACCGAGTAAGCGTATCCACTTCGAGCTACTTCAAGGCCAATTTCAGCCATAGCCTCATTGAACTGTTTACGATCTTCTCCTCGCTCAATAGCGTCAAGATCGCACCCGATCATTTCAACGCCATACTTATCCAGAACACCCGATTTTGCAAGCTCAACAGCTGCGTTCAGAGCAGTCTGGCCTCCCAGCGTAGGCAAGAGTGCATCAGGGCGTTCTTTTTCAATAATCTTTTCAATAAATTCTTTGGTGATAGGCTCAACATACGTACGATCAACCAATTGCGGATCGGTCATGATGGTAGCAGGATTGGAGTTCACCAAAACCACTTCATAGCCATCCTCTTTTAGCACCTTACATGCCTGAGCACCTGAATAGTCAAACTCACATGCCTGACCAATAACAATAGGACCAGATCCAATGACTAAAATGCGCTTTATATCTTCTCGTTTAGGCATGAATCTCTCCTTCCGTTGCACCAAACTTCCACCCTGCAAGGCGATCGTGGGCAATGTCTATATCCAGATAATCTGACCTTCCCTCCATCAAGCGGGTAAAGGCCGTAAAGAGATAATGAGCATCAGTTGGTCCAGGACTTGCTTCAGGATGATACTGTACAGAAAAGACTGGCTGGTCAAGAAACGCAATGCCCTCAGCCGTGCCATCGTTGAGGTTGACATGAGTAAGCTGAATGCGACCAAATTTCTCATTCATAACCACGGGAGCACAGCCGTTATCGCACCAGAAGCGCAAATCGCGTACATGCTGGCTGTGGCCTTGAGAAAGCTCTGGTACCAAAGGACCCAGTGAATCGAACAGCAAACCAAAGCCATGATTTTGGGCCGTAATTTCAACTCTACCGGTACGTAAGTTCATAACAGGCTGATTTCCACCACGATGGCCGAATTTGAGCTTTTCCATCTCGCCACCCGAAGCAAGAGAAATCATCTGGTGTCCTAAGCAAATACCAAACAGAGGGACCTTGCCGATCAGCTGCTCAACTTGAAGATATGTTTCACGAACCGCCTCAGGGTCTCCTGGACCATTGCTTAAAAAGACTCCATCGGGATTGAGCGAGAGAACTGTTTTGGCAGGGGTATTCCAAGGAACAACCGTCAGTTCACACCCTACACGAATAAGACCTTGAAGAATTGACTTTTTGACGCCGCAATCATACGCAACAACACGATACCGAGGCTTTTCAGGATCTGCCAGGGCAAATGATTGACTTTCAGGCAGCTCAGTAAAGCTGGTTATTTCAGTTCTGCTAACCGTTTTTGCAAGGTTTATGCCAACGATGCTTTGAGAAGCACGAACCTTTTTCAAGAGGCTATCAGTATCAAGATCGATCGTCGACAAGACACCACGTTGAGCACCATGATCCCTTAAGTGAGTGGTAAGTGAGCGCGTATCTATACCGCCAATGGCAACCACCTTTTGCTCTTCTAAAAAGTCAGGCAAAGAAATCTCACTTCGCCAATTAGAAGGGGTAAAACACATCTCATGAACCACAAGGCCTCGCAAAGCAAGGTTATCAGCCTGAAGATCATCACGATTTACGCCATAGTTTCCAATCTGAGGATAGGTCATAGTAATAATCTGCCCGGCATAAGAAGGATCAGAAATCACCTCAAGATACCCTTCAAGAGAGGTATTGAAACAGACCTCACCAAACACCTCGCCTGGCGCGCCGCAAGAATAGCCCTCATAAACAGAACCATCCTCTAAAACCAGTTTCGCAGCTCCATGCAGAGAATAACTGGTGTTGTTCAAAAGCTTACTCAACTACGACACCATCCTTACAAGTTACGGTGCCACCTACAAAGACATCGGTCGCACGTCCTTTAAGTTCATAACCCAAGAAGCCTGAATTATGCGATTTAGAGTACATATCGCTCTTTTCAACAGTCCAACGGCACTCAGGATCGAATACAGTGATATCAGCAACGCTTCCCTTTTGAAGAGCAACCTGATCAAGACGAAGGATTTCACGAGGCTTGATAGCCATCAGTTCAACTAACTGGTTGTAATCAATATGGCCAGGATCAACAAGATAGGTAAGAACAACACCCAGTGAGGTTTCAAGCCCTGTCATACCAAAGGGAGCAAGTTCAAACTCACGTGCTTTTTCATGATCAGCATGAGGAGCATGGTCGGTCACAATACAGTCAATCGTTCCATCTTTGAGTGCCTCAAGTAACGCTTTATTGTCCTTTTTGGTACGAAGAGGAGGATTCATCTTTAAATTCGTATCGTAGGTAGTGGTGAGATCATCTTCATTAAGCACCAAATGATGCGGTGTCACCTCACAAGTAACCTTAATACCTCGTGCTTTGCCCTCTCGCACCAGTTCGACGCCGCGCGCCGAAGTAATATGCTGAATATGAATAGGGCAGCCCGTCAATTCAGACAAGGCGATATCGCGCTGGATCTGAAGCTCTTCACCAGCTGCAGGCCACCCAGCAAGCCCTAAACGAGTAGAAACAACCCCTTCATTTACTTGACCAGGACCAACAAGACCTTCATCTTGGCAGTGACTCATAACCACTTTGTTAAACATCTTGGCGTAATCCATAACGCGTCTCATCATGCCCGCATCCTGGACTCCTCGCCCATCATCAGTAAAGGCAACAGCACCATGAGCAACCATATCTCCCATTTCAGAGAGCGACTCACCCTTCAGCCCTTTCGTACAAGCACCAGAAGGATATACGCGACAATGTCTAGCTTGAGCTGCCTTATCAAGAACATAATCGATAGTCGTTGCATTATCGGTCGTGGGATTAGTGTTAGGCATAGAGCAAATACCCGTAAAACCACCATGAGCAGCAGCAGCGGTTCCGCTTTCAATAGTTTCTTTATATTCTTGACCAGGATCACGAAGATGAACGTGAATGTCAATCAAACCCGGTACTGCAATACAACCGCTTCGGTCATACACTTCAGCATCACTACATTCGATATGAGGGGCAACCTGTGCAATGGTTTGACCATCAATCAAAATGTCAGCAACTTCATCAAGCGAAAGAGAAGGGTCTATCACTCGTACGTTTTTAATGAGCGATTTCATCGTTAGCTCCCCCTAACAACAAATAAATAAGTGCCATGCGAACACATACCCC
>USIG01000063.1 GCA_900554685.1 uncultured Cryptobacterium sp. | reverse complement strand
TTCGCAAGTTATGCATAGATTTCGGGCTTCTTGTACAAAACAAGAAAAACACGCTAGTACACGTAAAGGCTTTTTGTGGCAAAACTCTGCATGTTTCTTTCTGATTAGCGCATCCGGAATTAGCCATCACATTCGGAGTTAATCAGTACATCCGGAATTAGCCATCACATTCGGAGTTAATCATCACATCTGAAGTTAGTCAGCACATCCGGAGTTAATCAGCACATCCGGAATTGAAAAATACGCGTGAAGTGCGTCCATAGAACGTTTCGGCTTTATAGCGAAGCAAGATTGTAGGTTCATCACCCTTGCGAACTACCACACGGCGAATGGGGCGTTCCGAAGGGATAATTTCGCCATCGATAAACATGGTTGCTTCGCGATTAGCGCTCGATGGGTCCATAAATACTTCGGCTACATCTGAAGGGCCGGTCACCAGCGCACGCGAGTGAAGCGAATGAGGGGCAATAGGTACAACGACTAAGCCGCTATAGCCAGGCGCAATCAGAGGGCCACCTGCGGAAAGCGCATAGGCAGTTGATCCTGTTGCTGTTGCCACAATGATGCCATCGCCTTTAACGTCGGCTACCATTTCACCTGATACCGCATAGCGACAGTCGATAACACGTCCTTGTGCACCACGGGCGAGAACCAATTCGTTAAGGGCGAAAAACTGTCCGGAAGAACCTTCGGTTGGAGAAGCTTCTGGATCAAGGTCGACGTTGTCGTCACCTTCGTAAAACACATCAATACGCAAGTTAGTGCGTTGTTCGACAGTTAAATCACCTGAGAGAGCAGCAGCTACGACGGGGATAATGCCATCTTCGTTGGAATTAGCCATGAAACCAAGGTGTCCAAAGTTCACGCCCAAAATAGGAATGCGGCGATATTTGATTTGCGCGGCAGTACGCAAAATGGTGCCGTCTCCGCCAAGAACGATAGCAAGATCATAAGAATCGATATCTTCTACTTTTTCAGTTTCATTCATCGAAAGGGAAGAGCGCAAATCGTCGGTATCGTAAGCGCGGGATTCCACTCCTTGCGAAGCCAGGTATACTTCTAGCAGCAATGCAGACTCAAGAGCCTTAGGATTGTAATTATTGCGAACTATCAGAACACGCATGATTTTTTTCCTTAGTATGGTTCTATTGAATTCGATCAATTATAGACGCAACATGAGGATATATGGCAAACGATTCACAAGATAGCATTATAAAAAACACGGGTTTGATTACCCTTTGTACGCTCGGCTCGCGCGTTACCGGACTGCTACGTACCTGGGCGATGGCCTTTGCTTTAGGCAATACTCTTCTTACTTCTGCCTACCAGATTGCCTACAATATGCCGGCAATGATTTACGAATTGGCGGCGTCGGGTGTGCTGGCGACGGCATTTTTGCCTCTTTATTTATTGATGAAGGAAAAAGAGGGCAACAAGGGAGCTTATGATTTTGCTTCCAATATTTTATCTATCACCATTATTGCGCTCGGTGTTCTAACGCTTGCCTGTTCGTTTTTCTCTCCTGCGGTGATTGAAACCCAAACATTTACCGTTGATCAGGGAGAATCGAAAGAGCTTGCTATCTTTTTCTTCCGAATTTTTGCAATCCAAATTTTGCTTTATGGTGTGGGTGCGGTAATTACGGGCATTCTTAATGCAGAACGTACCTATTTAATGCCATCGTTGGCTCCTGTTATAAACAACATTGTCGTGACCATTGTGATGTTTGGGTTTGTTCCGCTGTCTGCGTGGAATCAAGAGGTGGCTTTGTGGTGGCTTGCGATTGGTACCTCGGCAGGTGTTTTGTGCCAATTTGGCGTGCAGATACCAGCTCTTATTAAGCAAGGCTTTCATTATCGTCCTCATATCAATTTACGCGATCCTATGTTGGTGGAAGCTCTCAAGGTAGCTGCGCCAATGTTTTTATACATTGCGGGCACGATGATTACCTTCAGTTGTCGTAATGCGTTTTCGCTAGAGGCTGCACCTAATGGTCCCTCGACGCTGAATTATGCATGGACGTGGTATCAGCTGCCGTATGGAGTGATTGCGGTATCGCTTTCGACGACTCTTTTAACGGAGTTGTCGGATTGTGCGGCTCGTGAAGACTGGGATGGCTTTAGAGGTTTTATTCGTTCTGGTTTGCGCTCCACCTTCTTTTTGATTATTCCTTTGGCCTTTTTGGTGGGCGCTCTTGCGCAGCCTTTGATGCAGCTGTTTCAGGCGGGTGCCTTTACGGCTGATGAGGTGGCGAATGTTGGGGGCATCCTTGCGATATGGGTTGTAAGTCTGCCATTCTATGCAGGCTATATGTATATGTATCGCGTTTTTGCTGCCTTGCGCAGTTTTATGAAATTTGCCGTTATTGACTTCATAATTCGCTTGGGCCAGGTGGCAGGCTATTGGTATTTATGCCAACCGGAAGTGCTAGGTTTAGCTGGTATTCCTGTCGCCGATCTGGCATTTTATGCCGTCATGATCGTAATTTGCTCGCTTATCGTTCGAAGTAAAGTGGGAAGCTATGGCAATCGAGGAATTGCTGTGGTGTTTATCAAGACTGCGGTGGCGGGCTTGATAGGTGCTGTGCTTGCAAGCGTTTTGGCAAACGGGCTTTCTTGGTTGCTTTCTGGCATTGCCATGAATGCGGTTGTAGAAGCAGTAATTATCCTTGCTCTTTCGGGATGCGTTGGTCTTATTGTTTCGTTTGGCTTGTGCCGTGTTTTGCGTGTAGAAGAATTTTCTGTTCTGGAGCGTATAGGACGCAAAATTTTCGGAAGATTTTTGCCCAAAAAGCGCGGAAAGCACGCACGATAACGCGCGGCGATAGGGTGGTTACACGCCCTATAAAAACCATAAAAGCATTTTCCGCGCTTTGACCTAGTGCGTAACACCGCTTAGACGCAAGCCGATCACCCCAAGAAGAACAAGCGCTAAGAAGAAAAGTTTCAACGGGTTTTTGCTTTCTTTGAAAACAGCGATTCCAAAAAGGGTAATAAGTACGGTTCCAAGACCGGTCCATACCGCATAGGCAACGCCTAAGGGAAGTTCGGTTGTGGCAATAGAGAGCATGCCGATGGAGCATATGGACGACACGATGCAAAGAATCGTAAACTTCTTCTTTTTGAATCCCTCGGAAAGCTTCATAAACACCGTAAAGCCCAGCTCGAAAAAGCTAGAAAAAAAGAGAACTATCCACATCATTAGGCATCACCTTTTCGGCAGGTTTTCTTAGAGGACTTTTCACCATGGGTATCTACTGCGGTATTAGATTCTCCTAGAGGGACAGGCTGTTTTGCGCGTTTGATGCTGTTTGCGATAACGGCTGCTTTTTGGGCTGTTTCGCGTGCGTCGCAGTATTTCAGGCCAATAACGCCAATCATAAGAACGGCAATGGAGACAATCTTTACAATACTTACCGATTCTCCTAATCCTATGATGCCTACTATTGAAGTTCCTACAATTCCTAAGCCGGTAAACACCCCATAAGAAACACCGATGCCTAAGACGGCAACGGGCTTTTCAAGAATAAAGAGGTTAGCCGCTAAAATGGCAATGGTAATAGCAGTATAGAGAGGATCGGTAAATCCGTGAGAAAGTTTCATGGTATAGGCCCAAACGACTTCCAGGCATCCTGAAAGTACGAGGCATAGCCATGAAAACGTATGCGATTGGGTATCCATGCGGTCTCCTTTCTTGACGTTTTGTAACTTATAATCCATTTCTTAATCTCTTAAAGTTCTGCGCACAAAGAAAGCCCGGGAGCAACAAATAAGTACTGCTGCTCCCGGGCTTTTATCCCGCCGTGGTAGTTAGTTATTGACTAACCGTTTTCTCTCGGACCTACCTACTTTCGTTTGGTGGATGGTGCAGTCTGGTAAACTGCGGGAAAGTAGCGGAACCCTAGAAAACTTTAAACACATTAGACCGAAGTCTATCACAGAAAAATAGCGTTCGTGAATCTTTTCGATCAGTAAAACGTGCTTGTCGGATCGGCGTTTTTTTGATCGGCGGCACGCGCATTGTCGGATCAGCGCGCCTGTCGGTTGGTAACAGGTACGCTGCTGAATTGGTGTCTCTGCCGGTCAGTAAAACGCCTTGCTGACCGGCGTTTTTTTGGTCGGCGGCACGCTTATTGCCGAATCGATACCCTTGCCGATCAGTAACACGCGCATTGCCGAATCGATACCCTTACTGACCAACAACACGCGCATTGCCGAATGACCAGCAACACACGCTTTTCTGTCGTTGCCGATTGATCTATTTCTTTTTATCGATGGTAGTAACGACGCTGCTCATATTTTGGTTCGCAGCAAACGTTAATACCAAGGGTTCGGTACAGTTTTTCGTCGGTAGGAGAAATAATCACGCTAAAGAACGCATCGCATCCCTTTAAATCTCCTGCATGGTCAATCAGCTGCTTAGCTACAGGGTCAGTCGCGCTGCTTACCGAAAGCGCCAGCAGAGTTTCATCGGAGTGAAGGCGAGGGTTGCGCGAATGAAGCGTGCTGGTCTTAAGCTGGCAAATAGGTTCAATTACGTCATCGCTGATAACGTAGATATCATCGGCAACTCCAGCGACACCTTTTAAGGCATTCATAAGAAGGGAAGAGGCAGCGCCTAATAAATCCGATGTTTTGCCTGTTACCACTGTTCCGTCAGGTAAAACCATGGCCCCAGCAGGTGCTCCAGTTGTTTCTTCCTTAAGAAGTGCTGCAGTACGTGCAGGTGAATAATTTGCATCAACGCCAGCTTGATTCATCAGAAGCTCGAGGCGCTGCACATATTCTTGACCGGTTCCTGTGCGACGAGCATCAACGGCTGCCTGGAAATAGCGACGAACAATTTCCATCTTTGCAGCATCGCATACTGCCTCATCGTCGATGATTGCCTTGCCAGCCATATTGACACCCATATCGGTGGGGGACTGGTAGGGACTGGTGCCAGAAATGCGCTCCATCATCGCTTTGAGTACAGGGAATATTTCGACATCGCGATTGTAATTAACGGTAGTTTCACCATAGGCTTCCAGGTGAAATGGATCGATGGTATTGGCATCGTTCAAATCAACCGTAGCTGCTTCATAGGCAATATTGACAGGATGCTTGAGGGGCAAATTCCAAATAGGGAACGTTTCATACTTTGCATAACCTGCTTCAACACCACGCTCATGTTCATGATAGAGCTGTGATAAGCAGGTTGCCATCTTGCCGCTGCCAGGACCAGGAGCGGTTACGACCACCAAAGAATGGGTAGTTTCTACAAATTCGTTGCGCCCGTAGCCTTCGTCGCTTACGATGCGCGCGGTATCGTAAGGGTAGCCTGCAATGGGATAGTGCAGATAGCTTTTAATACCTAAGGTATCTAGGCGATGACGGAAGGCAACCGCAGAAGGCTGGTTCTCGTATTGGGTTATCACTACGCCTGAAGTTGCAAAACCCATTGATTGGAAAATATCGAGTAGACGCAATACGTCTTCGTCGTAGGTGATACCCAAGTCGCCGCGGATTTTAGACTTTTCGATGTCGTTGGCATTGATAGCCACGATAATTTCTACATCGTCAATCAGCTGTTTGAGCATGCGAATTTTGCTATCAGGCTCAAAGCCAGGCAAAACGCGGGAAGCGTGAAAATCGTCAAAGAGCTTTCCGCCGAATTCGAGGTAGAGCTTTCCGCCGAATTGGTTAATGCGGTTACGAATATGTTCAGCTTGAAGTGCGATGTATTTATCGTTATCAAAGCCAATACGCATAGATAATTCCTCTCGTACGTAAATACCACTGCAACGCTACCAGTATAAAACACTACAAGGGACGCTTATGGATGAGATAGTGCAAGTTTTGGTGCGATTTTTAATCGCACCAGGTAAGAAAAGAAGGAAAAAGAAACTACAAAAGGAACAACAAAACAGGCATGCAGTTTCCTTGTTTCTGACGTGTAAAACCTCGGGTAAATTTGGGTGTTTAAGCCGTAGCTGAGTACAATACAAACGGAACTAAAGAAGTAATAACTAAGAAGTAATGAGTACGAGGAAAAAGCTTCAGCGAAGGGATTAGTAATTTATGGCTAAGCACATTTTTGTAACGGGTGGCGTTGTTTCATCTTTAGGAAAAGGTATTACGGCAGCTTCGCTTGGCCATTTGCTCAAAGCGCGTGGTTATAAGGTAACCATGCAAAAAATGGATCCCTATTTGAATGTAGACCCAGGTACGATGTCGCCGTTCCAGCATGGCGAGGTATTTGTTACCGAAGATGGGCATGAGGGAGACTTAGACCTTGGTCATTATGAGCGCTTTATCGATGAAAATCTCTCGCGTGAATCAAACTTTACGCAGGGATCGATATATAAAAGCCTTATTGCGCGCGAGCGCCGCGGCGACTTTTTAGGTGGTACCGTTCAGGTTATTCCCCATGTAACAGAAGCTATTAAAGATCGTCTTCGTCGCATTGCTGATCAGTCCAATGCCGATATTGTTATCTCTGAAATTGGTGGCACCATTGGTGATATCGAATCGCTTCCTTTCATTGAAGCGGCACGTCAGTTCAAAAAGGAACGTCCCGATGGCGATGTGTGCTTTGTTCACGTAACGCTGGTTCCTTACATTGCTGCTGCTCACGAAGTTAAGACCAAGCCTACCCAGCACAGTGTTAAAGAGTTGCGTTCTCTTGGTGTCCAGCCAGACTTTATTGTGTGCCGTTCTGATCATGAAATTACGGATAACGTGCGTGAAAAAATTGCGCTGTTCTGCGACGTAGAGGCTGATCATGTGCTTTCCTGCGTAGATTCCCCTTCGATCTATCAGGTGCCCTTGCTCCTATTTGATCAGGGATTTGATGTTCAGGTACTCAAGCGTTTAAATCTTTCGGCTCCCGATGCCGATTTGTCGCCGTTGAAGAACTTCCTTGCTGCAGCTGATGCTTGCGAAGGCGAGGTAAACATTGCCGTTGTAGGAAAATACGTAAGCCTTCCTGATGCTTATCTCTCAGTAATAGAGGCATTGGGTCATGCCGCGGTGGCGAATGGTGTGCATGCTAACGTTTGCCTAGTTGACGGAGAAAAGCTGACCCCTGAAACTGCGCAAGATATACTTGGTTCCATGGACGGAATTTTGGTTCCGGGCGGTTTTGGCCAGCGTGCTTTTGAAGGAAAAATAGCCGCAGCACAGTTTGCTCGTGAGCAAAAGATTCCTTATTTGGGAATTTGCTTGGGATTGCAGGCGGCGGTATGCGAGTTCGCTCGCCACGTTGCAGGACTTGAAGGTGCTACGTCAGCAGAATTTGATGAAGAGGCTCAATATCCTGTTATCGATCTCATGCCTGAACAGGAAGACGTGGAAGATAAAGGCGGCACGATGCGTCTTGGCGCATATCCTTGCAAGCTTGATAAGGATTCGCTTGCTTATAAGGTGTATGGTGATGAAATAATCTATGAGCGTCATCGTCATCGCTACGAAGTAAACAATGCTTATCGTGGAGCGCTGAGCGATGCGGGTTTGCGTATTTGTGGTCTTTCTCCTGATGGTCGTTTGACAGAAATGATTGAACTGCCTGATCATCCCTGGTTTATTGCAAGCCAGGGTCATCCTGAGTTCAAGAGCCGTCCCACTAAACCCCATCCTTTGTTTGTAGGATTTGTGGGTGCTGCAGCCAAAAAAGCGCATCTAAGCTAAAAGCGAAAAATGCGCAAATAAAAAAGTGCGCAAATGAAATCGCAAATGAAATATACGGCCAAAGCGAATGACAAAGCGTATAAACTAGATCGTAGATAAAATGCGCAAATAAAGCGTGCGATTGCGGTGTGCAAACAGAGCGTGTATGTAAGGCGTTCGCGCACAGCGCACATACAGAGTGCGTAAATATAGAGTGCGCGCACAGTATACGAACGCAGTGGCATGCAAAGTGCGCGAACACAGCGTGCGCACAGTGCACATGCAAAGTGTGCGAAATTTGACTATGGCTAGGGCGCAATGTTTTTCGAACAGGATTTCATAGGTTATCTGGTGGCGGAGCGGGGGGCTTCGCCTGCGACGGTGCGCGCTTACCAGGAGGACTTAAAGGATTATTTTTCCTTTTTGCAAACTACCTACCATATAAACGAGGCAAGCGAGATTACGCGCGAGGAAATTCTCGCATTCCAAGCAGAACTTTACCGAAGGGGTCTTGCGGCATCTACTGTTGCGCGACGAACTTCTACCATTAAGGGTTACCACAAATTTTTGGTGCGGGAGAATCTTTTGTCGCAGGATCCTGCTCAGATGGTAGGAATTCCTCAGAAGTCAGAAAAACTGCCAGATGTTTTAAGTATTGACCAAGTAAATGCCCTGCTTGATGGGATGCCTTTTACCACTCCTTTAGAAATTCGCGATGCCACTATTTTGGAAGTGCTTTACGGATGCGGTCTACGTGTAAGCGAGTTGGTCGGACTTGATCTTGATCGAGTCCGATTCGACGAGGGGATTATGCGCGTGCTAGGCAAAGGCTCGAAGGAGCGTCTGGTGCCTTTTTCGGGTATGGCGGTTCAGCGGGTGCAAACTTATTTGCAGGAATCGCGCCCGTATTTAACCTGCAGCAAAGCGCAGCCTGTTCCTGCGTTGTTTCTTAATGCGCGCGGAGGGCGTCTGTCACGTCAAAGTGTGCACAAGATGGTTGAAAAAGCTGGTCTTCGAATTGGCATTAAAAATTTGCATCCGCATACCTTGCGACATTCTTTTGCGACACATTTGCTTGAGGGCGGGGCGGATTTGCGTGCTATTCAGGAAATGCTGGGGCATTCCGATATTTCTACTACGCAAATTTATACCCATGTACAGACGGCTCATTTGCGAGAAGAATATATGGCGGCGCATCCTAGAAGCGAAGTTTAAGATAGCGTCTTTTCCTTTCAAAATTTCGGAATTTTCACTTTTGAGGGGTGTTTGTGGCGAGTAGGGCAAGAATTGCATAGGTGTGTAGTGGGCAATAGAAAAACAAGCCTGCGACTATGTCACCAAATAACAAAAAATTGAAACGATCGCCTTCTGTGAAGGGCTTTGCTTCTTCTTTGTGCCCGATTCTGTCTAATGATCCATGCAATTCTTTTCTTGCTCGCCATTTTTGGGGCGAAAAAGTGAAAATTCGCAAATGCAAGCGGCGATAAATTTGCAAATGCAAGCGGCGGTAAATTCGCGAATACAAGCGGCGATCTATCAATCGGGATCTGTGGGAAGGATTTGTCCGCAGGGATTGGGGATGTGTGTGGGAATTCATAAAGTCTCCCACTTTCACCCACATTTTGAATCGACCATATTTAGTGGTAGTTCAAAACCTGGCGTCTATATCTAGATAAATCAGCAGGAAAAATCAAAACACGTGGTGGATTGTGGGGGAAAGAGGGGGAGAAAGGTGGGTGGAA
>USIG01000062.1 GCA_900554685.1 uncultured Cryptobacterium sp. | reverse complement strand
CAAATTGATCTTATCGCCTGGCGCTCATCCTGTTATGCCTAATCTTCCTGGTATCACCTCTTCACGTATTTTTACGCTCCGCACCGTAGAAGATACTTTTGCAATCGCTGATTTTATGGACGAAAACCATCCAACAAGTGCCACTATCGTTGGTGGTGGATTCATTGGCTTAGAAATGGCAGAAAATCTTGTTGAAAAAGGCTTATCGGTAACGGTAATTCAGCGCCCTAACCACCTTATGCCTACACTTGATCCTGATATTGCCTCACTGCTTCACAATACGTTCCGCGAACACGGCGTTACCGTAAAACTAAGTGCTGATGTTATTGGTTTTGAGCAAGACACCAACGACAACGGTCAAACAGCGATAACAACTCGCATTAAAGACGATACGTTTGCACCTACCTCTGATTTTGTTGTGTTAGCTATCGGAGTCACCCCTGAAAGCGCGCTCGCAAAACAAGCTGGACTTGATCTGGGCATTAAAGGCGCAATCAAGGTTGATGAGCACCTGCGCACGAGCGATCCTGATATTTATGCAATAGGCGATGCTATTGAAACCACCCACATCGTCACAGGAAAACCTGCCCATATTGCCCTTGCAGGACCTGCCAACAAACAAGGACGCATTGTTGCCGATCATATTTGCGGTATTCCTCGCACGTTTGCAGGATCCCTTGGCTCTTCAGTTATGAAGGCATTTGATCTAACCGTTGCAACCACCGGTCTTACTAGCAAGGCCGCAACCGCCGCGGGCCTTAACTTCGACTCCATTATTATCACCCCTGCTTCTCATGCAACATACTATCCAGGTTCCCATACCATGACCATAAAAGTCCTGTTTGAACAGCCGAGCGGGCGTATCATAGGAGCCCAAATTATCGGTGGCGAAGGAGTAGACAAACGCATTGATGTGTTGGCCGTTGCAATCAAGGCAGGTATGAGCGCCTACGACTTAACCGAGCTCGATTTAGCGTACGCACCGCCTTACGCTTCCGCAAAAGACCCTGTTAATATGGCAGGCTATGTCATCGAAAACATCTTGGAGAAAACGGTTGATCAGATTCACTGGGATGAAGCATTAGCTCAAGCAAGCAGCGATGCAAATACCCTTATTCTTGATACCCGAACCCAAGCAGAATACGACAACGGACATCTTGAAGGCATGATTAATCCCGTTTTACATATTCCAATAGATGAACTTCGTGACCGTATTGACGAAGTGCCCCGCAATAAAGTTCTTCTTATACACTGCGCATCAGGCATCCGAAGCTATATTGCCTGCCGAATCTTGTGTCAGAAGGGATTTACCTGCAAAAACATTGCGGGAGGCTACAATTTCTACCAAGCATTAAAACTCGATAGAAATGCCGATGCTGAAAATGTAGGAGACTGTGGCGTGAAAGTTTACTAGACTAAAAACATCTCCTGAATTCTTACCCACGGAAAGTTTTTAGCAATGGAAAAAGCTTCAAATACCCCAATTCCTCACCAAACAACCATTCAGGCGCTGCTTGCTCAGCGCCTTCCTTTTTGGATTAATCTTTCAGCAGAAGAGAAAAAAGCTCTCGTTGCCCATACGCGCTATGCAGAATTTTCTGCAGGAGATCAGGTTCGAAACCCTTCAACACCTGCTGGTGTGATGCTGGTGTTGTCAGGAAGCTTGCGAGCCTATATGGTCTCAAACGAAGGAAAGCAAATTACGCTGTTTCGTGTTGGCGAGCAGGAAAGCTGCGTCCTTGCCGCATCGTGCGCTCTTACGATGATTACCTTCGATGTGTTTCTTGATGCAACCAGCGACTCAGAGCTTCTCATTATCGATTCGTCATTTTTTGCACACCTCATCGAAGAAAATGTCTACGTTGAAGCATTTACCTATCGCCAAACAACCGAACGGTTTAGCGAAGTTATGTGGGTAATGGAACAGGTCCTTTTCATGAGCTTCGATGAACGCTTGGCTGTTTTTCTTCTTGACGAAGTTGCACGCACGCAATCCGATACGCTTCATCTCACCCATGATGAAATCGCTCATCATTTAGGAAGCGCTCGAGAAGTGGTATCCCGCATGCTTAAACGATTTGCCGATGAGGGCTTGGTAAAACTCTCACGTGGAACAATAGAAATTTTAAGCAAACAGGGTCTCCGAGCGCTTATTTCTTCATAGGCCAACTAACCGCAGATCCTCCGCTAACAACAGATCTCTCACAACAGATCTACTTATCGTCCCTTCCAAACGCGTCCATCATTACACTCACGATTCCACACACAAGCCCACCAGCGACCCAGGCAAGCCAAAACCACATTGCAGTTGTTCCCACAGGTTCAAAGTTTGAAGGGTCAGGCGAAGATAAAACAGGGATAAACAGAAGTGCAAGGCCAATGATGGTAAAGAAGATCATGATGGCACCACACAGTGCACCTACTTTTGTATTCTTGCGTTTGCGCTTCAGTAATGCGTCTTTGACCTCGTCTTCCACCTGAGCATTGATAATTTCTTCCATTTCTAGATCATCAGCTGCGCTTTTATTGTATTCAGCAACATTAGTTCTGCCGAGCATCATGCCAAAATGACCAATAAGCCAGCACCCGATCGCAACAAAAAATAGCAGTAAGAACAGGCCGAAGTTTTCAAAGAAGACATCTGAATTCTCGCCAAAAATCAGCAGCATCCCGATGCCAACAAAAATACTTGCAATACCACCTACAAGACCTTTTGAAAAAGACGAACGAGCACGCGCTTTATCGTCCTCGGTATAGAAATCCTCAACATAAGGATGCGCTTTTACGAAGGCGGAATGTGCCATGCCTGCAGGAATGAAAAAAGCAAGCCCTGCCACGATTCCCACCAAGATGATCATTATCATGAATCCATCTTTGCCATTCCATGATGAAAGGGCAAATGTGCCTTCAAATAAGAAGCCAAAAGCAATACCAAGAAGAATTGCAGCAATACCGCTCGGTATCTTCCAAGCCATCATACGCTGGTGCTCATCATACCCACAAATATCCGTTGGTGTTCCTTGAGATATTCTTGCCTCTGCTTCGGGTTGGCGTTGCGTTAAATCTCCTTGAACCAAATCATCCAAAGAACATTCAAAAATCTGGCAAATCTTTAAAAGCTTGTCCATCTCCGGATAGCTTTTTTCTGCCTCCCATTTCGTAACTGATTGTCGGCTTACTCCAAGCAGCATTGCCAACTGCTCTTGGGTCATATTACGCGTTGCGCGCAAGTGCTGAAGATTTTCGCGGAAGCTCATTTTTGGTCCTTTCATAGAGGTGTTCGAAATGTACGCTTCAACGGCACGCCTCAACGTTTCATTCCGAAATCACCGATCATATAGCATTTCGTGAAAATTAAATTCCTTCAAAAGAATTTGGAAGAATTCTTTGCCGGCACAACAAATGATACGCGTAGCAGATAGCGCATGGCTACCAACTAGCACGCTGCATTTTTTAATTTTATAAGGCAACCATCAGTTGCAACCGCAGGTCACAAGCTTGTAAACGCCACGCCGATACCGATTTACTGATTTCGAAAGAAAGCAATGAATAACAAAAAAGAAAGCTGCCCGAATCTCGCAATGATTCCCCCTTGGTCCCCCTTTGTCGGCACCCAAAACTACAGACCTCAAAACACAAAGCCATTTAAGGTAACAACCTTTCAACGGAAAACAATACCGAGAGCACGCTTGTTGGCATGTCTTTCATAATGGGGCATATCACAAGAAATTGAGTATTATCTCGTCACGGCGGAAAGGACTAGACATGAAAGCAAAAGCGCACACTTTTCCTGTTCTACTGATTGTTCCCTTGCTTTCGGCTTGTCTTTTCCTTTCAGGATGCACAGGTGCGCTTTCCTTGGATGAAGACAGCATCCGAGACGCAGCAAACACCGCTGCTGAAACAGCCACCAATCTTGCTGATTCTGCTGAAGATGCCACTGATGCGGCAGAAATGCTTGCGGGACTCGAATTTGATAATACTTCTCGCGTGGTAGTCCTTGATGCTAAGACAGGTAAAACCATTAGAGAAATCACCGATCAAACTGCCATAGTAGAGGCACTTAGTCCCCTCTCGCAAGAAAACTCAATTGCCCTCACGCCCGATTCACCCAAAGAATATATCTTTGAATTTTGGGGGCCTGAAACTGTTAAGGCAGGACAAGATCCCTCTGATGTAAGCGATGTAAAATTGCTTGAAATAACCACCTATCAGGGCTCCGATGCCATCACCATTAATATGGTGGTATTAGGTGGCATTTCACTAAGCATGACTCCCCCTGACGGAGCAGAATCGCTTCGCAATTTAGTGAACTAGCACTTTAGCAAACTAACCAAAATAAGATTGTTTTGAAATCAGATGGTTTTGCAACCATTACCTTAATGCTGACAGGCCTGTTCAGGCGTCATAGTTGAAAGTTTTCCGCCAACTACAAGCTGTGCCGCATCTCCCACAAGAGGAGCAGAAGCATCGTAATAAACAGTAATTCCTGCTTGGCTAAAAGCCATCATGGGACGCATTCCCATACCGGAAGCTACAATAGCTTCAACGCCTGCATTTCTAAGAAGGTCAACAATGCGTACGCATCCACCCTCTTCATGAGGTGGATTATCAAGCTCTGTTACGTTGGTTAGTTCACCGTCGGCAATATCAATGATCGTAAAACAATCACAGTGTCCAAAATGACCACTACGTTGTGCTTTAAGTCCAGCTTTACCCATGGTAGGAACAGCTAACTTCAGTGTTTGTACCATTGCTCACACACCTCTTTCTTGTTGTTAAAGTGCCAAAGTTGGCAAACCTTCGCTAGCCAAACAAACACATTGGCAAGCAAACAACTAAATCCTTTTACTTACGTTTTACTCAAGAAAGTAAACAAGGCAGACAGCATCTTTGTTAGCGGTTATTTAACTCGATTATTTGCATTACTTCGCTAATACCATAATTATGGTATTCTTGTTTTGAGATTTCAGAAAGGTTTTCAGGAGGGTCCTATGTCTACCTGTGTACCCATCAAAGAACTAAAAAACACGTCAGAATTCACAAACCTAGTACAAAACGCTGATGACGCTATCACGGTTACAAAAAATGGCTACGATACCCTTGTAGTTATGACGCCTGAAAAATACGAGGCCTTGAAATTAGAAGCCGCTCGCGCAAAACTCTACCAAATCATAGACCAATCAGAACAAGAAATTGCAGCGGGCAATACTGTTGATGCTAACGATTCACTTAAAAAAACAAGGCTGAATTATGGCCTATAAGGTACAACTTACCAAACAGGCCGAAAATGATTATCGTGCCATTGTTGCCTACCTTATTGATACTTTTAAAAGTCAGCAAGCGGCACAACATTTTCTCAACGAGCTTGAGGCCGTAATCACATATTTGGGAGAAATCCCCCTTGCCTACCCTCCTGTTAAAGAACCTCGTTTGCGAGCCATAGGATATTGCAAAGTCCCCTTTATGAACTATGTGCTCATTTTCCGATTTGAAGATGAACAGGTATATGTGACTCACATTTTTCACCAGCAACAAGACTACGCTAAGCTTATCTAGTAACTATTCAAGCAAGTTAAATTCACGAATAGTATCACTCAATCACAGATCAAACCCTATCAGTAACGTTATTCCTTTATAGCCATACTTGTGGTATTACGTCTAAATTAAGTATTTGAAAAACTGACTTCGGGAATTTATATGCAGTATTTTCAGATTGAATATTTTCTCGGCATCGTGCGAAACGGCACAATGAACGCAGCCGCAAAAGCGCTCAATATATCTCAGTCCTCATTAAGCAGCGCTCTTAAAAACCTTGAAAAGGAACTTGGAACGCCACTTTTTGATCGCGTTGGAAGAAAACTGGTACTTAATGAAAGCGGTAAGTACTTCTTGCAACAGGCTGAAAGTATAGAAGGACTATTTCGAGAAACCATTGAGACCATTAAGAGTCAAAACAATGAACGTTCAAACACCGTCAACTGTGCCTTGTATTCTCCTATCGGAAACCCCGGTACTCTCGTCGCGGGATTCAAAGAGCAGCATCCTGATCTACTCCTTAGAATCGGATTTCCTTCTGCAGGTGTGTTTGGTGTATTTTCGGAAAATGACATCGATATAAAAATACTTGCTTTACCACTTCATCTAAAAAGTGATAAAGCAACACTTTTAGGAACAGAAGAATACGCAATAGCACTTCCCGAAAACCACCCTCTAGCCCAAAAGAAAGATCTTTGCCTTGCAGATTTTGCCGAGGAGGATTTCGTTGCCTCAGTAGGGGCTAAAGCAAATTCCTGTTTCAGCCCCACCTCACTCTGCAAAGAAGCAGGATTCGACCCGCATGTTGTCTGTGAAGTTCAGTGGCAAACCGAAGCGCTTCAACTGGTTGAAGCCGGGGTTGGCTGCTGTCTTGTACCCGAATTCACCTGGCTTGCCCATCAATCGTATGACATTGTGGTGCGATACCTTCATGACGTAAAACACCATCGTCACATTTACGCTCAGCTCTCAGAGCATAAGCATCCTACCCAAGCAACCCTTACTTTCATGAAATACCTGCAAAACTACGCGCAGTCAGTTACTTCCCCTGCGTGGTAGCACTGGTTTTCAAAAATTGATAAGCACAAAAGAGAGATAACTTTTTATATAAGAGGTCTCTATTTGCTCTAACCATTCGGTTATATCGATAAGTTATCGTATTTAAACGTTGGAAATCTATCAATTGATTCAGTACGCTTATTTTGTCTAGATTTCGCAAGTACATCTGCGAAGGGTACCTCCAATTGATGTTTTGTTGTCCATGTTGAATGGAGGGAATCATATGGCAACGATAACAAAAAGCGGCGCTAAGATACCAATGCGCCGTTGGTGGATACTCATTCCAACATTCTTTCTCGTTAATTTTTTCTGTGGACTCGATAGATCAGTAATCAGTATGGCGCTGCCTGGTGGTATGCAGCAAGAACTTGCACTCCAAGCTTCAATGTCTGGCATGATTACTGGAATCACCGCTATTGGCTTGATGGTACTAGCAGTGCCCGCAGGACAAATTGCACAACGAGGTAAACTAAAAAAGGTTGTTGCGCTTTGTATTTTTGGATGGAGCATGTGCTCTATCGCAACAGCTTTTGCGCCTAATGAGCCATCGCTTTTGATTGTTCGTTTTCTGTTAGGCGTTTGCGAAGGTATTGTTTCTCCCGGCTTAACCACGTTGCTTACCTTCTGGTTTCCTGACAAAAACGGCGAACGCAACCGTGCTCAAACCGCCTATCTTCAGTCTTCAGCTATCGCCTCAATTGTAATGGGCCCCCTTGCTGGAGCAATCTTGAGCATGACTACCTGGCGAGAGCTCTTTATCATTATTGGTGCTGTAAGCCTTTTGGCTTTAGTGCTCTGGGTTATTTTTGCAAAGGATCGTCCTGCTCAGGCTAAATGGCTCAGCCCTGAAGAACGCGATCATATCGAAAATCAAATTGCCCTAGAACGCGAATTTGCAAAACAGGTTGAAAGTAGCGGCAGCGATGTCGTAAAAGACGATAAGCTTCATTTAGGCATTCTTCTCCGTAATAAATACGTATGGGCCTTAATGGGCATAGGCTTTTGTCTTAATATTGGCCAGTTTGGTTTTCAATTATGGATGCCAACCGCAATCCAAGAAATTACCTCGGCAAACATCATGAGCGTTGGATTGTTAACCGCACTGCCTAATATTTGCACTGTTATTGGTATGTGGATTTGGTCTTATATCACCAAGAGAATTCACAGCCGCCGCCTCTCCACTGCACTTCCTCTGCTTTGCTTTGGACTCTTCATGCTCTGCTCCTTCTTCTTTGGACCTTATATTGGTACGGTTGGAAATCTGATCTGCCTCTGCTTAATTGGCAGCTGTGTTATGGGCTGCATCCCAAGCCTTTACACTCTGCCATCCTTGGCGCTCGTTAAAGAGCTTGATGGTCCTGCCCGTGGCATGATGGCTCTCGCTATGAACCTTGGTGGTTTTGTTGGCCCTACGGTAGTTGGTGTAATAATCGACATAACCGGAAACACAGGAGCTGGATTCTTATTCATGGGCGCAATGCTTGTTATTGGCGCTCTTATCACCCGCGTTTTCCCGAAAGGTCTCGGAGACGATGAGGCATTAGCCGAATTCGAAGAAGAGCTTCCTGATCAAACAAAGTAACAAAGTATCTGATAGAACCTCGCGGTCATAACGCAAAACAAAGTGCACTTGCGAGGTTCTACCCAACAAAGCAATGAATGGAAAGTACGAATTATGAGCACTCAAACATTTGGACGATTTGGCAATATGAATCCGCCTGAATATCTAACTTCACACCCTTATAAACTTGCAACGGATCCATTCAAAATCAAAGGAAACTTGTACTTCGTTGGTGCTGCCCAGAATTCAACCCACCTTATTGACACCGGAGATGGTCTTATTATTTTGGATGTGCCACCCATCGAATATCTGCCTTACGTAATCGACAACATCTGGCGCATGGGTTTTGATCCAAAAGATATTAAACTGATTATCATTTCCCATGCTCATGGAGACCACTACGGATCTGTTAATGCCATGCGTAAGATTACCAGCGCACAAGTGGCTATCAGCAAGGTTGATGCTGAAGATATGGCCTCAAAACCTGAAATTTATAATGGACACATTAAGGAATTTGCTCTTTTCAACGAAAACTTTACCCCTGACCTAACGCTGGAAGACGGGCAAATTATTGAGATGGGTAACACTAAAATACGCTGCGTTCTCATACCTGGTCACACCTTGGGCGTAATGGCTCATTTCTGGAAATGCTACGATGGCGACAAAACGTACAACGTAGGAATCTATGGAGGTGCCGGCTTTATCACATTGCAAGATTCAATGCTGAGCCGTTTCCATTTCCCCGAAAGCCTACGGGACGACTTCCTCGCATCGATTGATAAAGTATGGGACGAACCGGTCGATATTATGCTTGGCAACCATCCTTTCCATAATGACACTTGGAAAAAACGTGCTGCGCAAATAAAGGGAGATGAAGATGCCTTTGTTGATCCTAACGAATGGCACCGCTACCTCAGTGAACTAAAGGAGAGCTGTCAGTATTTTCTTTCCCTTTCCACCGAAGAAGCAGCCAAACAGATGATAGAGAGCCGATTCATGGAGTATTCCGGCAAGTACCTTAATCTTTAGTCACAAGGCATCGTATTAAGATCTTCGTGAAGCAATACATCAAGACAAAGCACGCAATTACAAAGAAAGCCCAGTAAATGAGCAATAAAGTGACCGGCAGAAAATTCACAAGAATGATGCACGTTTTCCTAAGAATCTATGAGAAATTTTCATAGGTTTTCATTCTATAAGTACTTTTAAGCAATGTATAACCCGAATAAATAAATCACCCTTAAAAGTAATATAAGACAAAATAATCTTCTGCAGCACAATGAAAGTACAATACTTTTTAAGGGGAACAACTACCAAGGAAGGAGTCCATATGGATTTTGATTTCACATCTGATCAGGAACTTTTCTTTGCAAGC
>USIG01000061.1 GCA_900554685.1 uncultured Cryptobacterium sp. | reverse complement strand
GAGAGACCATCGAACTTTTATCCTCCAAACTGATAGAGTTCTACCTACTTTTCTATTCAACCGTAACAGATTTCGCCAAATTACGAGGTTGGTCTACATCACAGCCTCGAGCAACAGCAACCACACGCGCAAGCAGCTGCAGAGGCACACTTGCAGTAATAGGCATAAACGCATCACGTACTTTAGGGATATAGATTACGTGATCTGCAATCTTTTTAACGTTTTCATCGCCTTCAGTTGCAATAGCGATAATTTTTGCTCCGCGCGATTTTGACTCTTCCAGATTCGAGAGAGTCTTATCGTAGGTAGGACTTTGCGTTACCACTGCAACAATAGGAAAACCATCATCCAGCAAAGCAATAGGGCCATGCTTCATCTCACCTGCTGCATAGGCCTCAGCATGAATATAGCTGATTTCCTTAAGCTTCAAAGCGCCCTCATAGCAGACCGCTTCGCCCAATCCGCGGCCAATGTAGAGCGTCGAGTCACGACCATCAAAGAAATGAGCTGCGTCTTCGATTGCCGAAGTGTCATCTAGAATCGCTTCAATCTGATCGGCGGTATCAGCTAATTCGGTAAACAGCATACGAATCATATTAAGAGTAAGTTTTCCCTTAACGCGACCAAGCAGCATTGCCAATAAAGTAAGGCTTACCTCCTGACCGATGAAAGACTTCGTGGAAGCAACCGCAATTTCCTTGTTTGCCTTGGTATAGATTACACCGTCAGACTCACGTGCAACAGGCGAACCAATTACATTGGTAATGCCAAACACCTTCGCACCCTTGATACGGGCATCACGGATAGCTGCGAGTGTATCAGCAGTTTCACCTGATTGAGAAACTGCAACCACTAACGTGGTAGGCGTAATAATAGGATTTCTGTAGCGGAATTCGCTTGCCACTTCTACCTCAGTAGGAATACGCGCCCAAGCCTCAATAAGATTCTTTGCAATTAAACCCGCATGATAAGACGTACCGCACCCAATAATGTAGACACGATCAATATAGTTAAGCTCTTGATTTTAATTTCATGCCCAGACATACGACCTGCCAGAGTATCACGAACCACGCGAGGCTGTTCGTGAATTTCTTTCAACATGAAATCTGGATAGCCGCCCTTTTCAGCAACGTCGATATCCCAATCAACGTGGGTGATCTCTGGAGTAATCTCGCTACCCTGCTGATCGTAATACGTAATACCCTCAGGCCTCATAACGGCAAACTGGTTATCTTCCATGATAACCACATCACGGGTAGCCTCAATAACCGCAATGATATCCGAAGCAACATAGCTTCCATTCTCGCAAGAACCTAATACGATAGGAGAATCCTTGCGCGTTACAACAATTGTTCCCGGTTCTTCTTCGCACGTTACCGCAAGACCGTAGGCACCCACCAAACGCGAAGCAGCATAGCGTACAGCCTCTAAAAGATTGCCTTGATACGCATCTTCTACAAGATGAGCAGCCACTTCAGTATCAGTGTCAGAAACAAAGGTATGTCCCTTTGCAATCAGCTCTTCTCTCAGCTCAGCAAAATTTTCGATAATACCATTGTGAACAACCGCGATATCATGAGCACAGCTCGTATGTGGATGAGCATTGCGCTCCGATGGAGCACCATGGGTAGCCCAGCGTGTATGACCAATACCACAGCAACCGGTACAAACATCAGCAGAAACCGCATCAACAAGCTCAGATACTTTACCAAGACGCTTTACTACGTTGAGCTTACTTCCGTCGAAAACCGCTATACCTGCCGAGTCATATCCGCGATATTCCAGGCGCTTCAAGCCTTCAAGCAAAACATCTTTTGCTTGATTGGATCCCGTATAGCCAACGATTCCACACATATAAATAACTCCCTATACCAGGTCGAATTTTTCATAACTTGTATATATTATCGTAGAGTAGCAACAGATTGCTAACAGAGGGCCTCCTCCTGATACAATCAGCACATGATAATGCATCGAAACAACAAATTCTCGCCACGAAAGCATAATTCTTTTTCTTACCGCTCAAATAACGGTAAGAAAAATTCACCAGTCTCTCGGGGTGTTTCTCAAAAAAACGCAAGATTGAACACGCCTTACAACGCAAGACCAAGCACGTCTTACAAAAGTATCGCGCCCTATACAACTCAGTTTCCCACAAAACTTTTGATAGCTACCATAAGCGTAATCGTTGTGATTATTCTGATCACTTTAGCTGTTCAAAGCTGCTCACAAACGCGCGAATACAACTGGGATAACCTCACCTACGACAACGGAAGAATATATTACACCGAGCAAGGAAGCATCACTTCTTTAACGGGGGTTGATGTGTCAAGTCATCAAGGAACCATTGATTGGAATGCGGTATCAAATGACGGAATAGACTTTGCCATGATACGCTGTGGAAGTAGAGGCTATACCGAAGGTAACCTTTATGCTGATGAAACCTTCTATGCAAACGCCGACGGTGCCCAAGCAGCCGGCATCCCCTTTGGTGTGTATTTTTTCTCTCAAGCAATTAATGAAGATGAAGCGCTTGAGGAAGCTGATTACGTGCTCAAACTTATTCAAGGCATGGATATAACCGCTCCCATTGCCTATGACTTAGAGGATATGCCCACCTATAACGCTCGCGCAAATAATTTAACGCCTGAACAAATGTCAAAAAACGCAGAAGCTTTCTGTAAGAGAATCAAACAGGCAGGCTATGAAGTGATGATCTATGGTAATCAGCACGACTTAAGTCTCTACGATCTTGACTCATTAAACGAAGAGATATGGTATGCCGAATACAACGGCACGCATCCCACTACCGAAATCCCTTTGGTGATGTGGCAATATACGTCAACAGGAACAGTTTCGGGAATTTCAACCAATGTGGATCTCAATATATTATTAGATGCATCACTTGTAGAAGCTAACCATTAGAGATTTTTTTACGCCAAGCGTTATACCTTATAACTCGATAAGCTTATAAAAGGCTGTTGTTTCGCACTTCAGTATTTACCCAGCTAATCGTCACAAAAGAGTTGAAAACAAAAAACAGGCTAGCGTTTTTCTGCAACGCTAGCCTGATACGTTTAATGCTTAGAGTTATATCACTACTTGCGTGATTGTTGATATTCCTCAACGAGTTTTTGCTGAACATCGAAAGGTGCTGGCTCATAGCCATTGATTTCAAGTGAATACGTACCCGAACCACGGGTCATCGCACGAAGATCTTTGGTATATGAAACTACCTCAGCATAAGGAACACGAACAACGATAATAGTATCGCCCGCATCATCAGAGTCGGTACCAACAATACGGCCTCGACGCGTAGCAACATCGCCCATTACGGTGCCCGCATATTCCTCTTCAACAACAATACTCATATCAGCCATAGGTTCGAGAATAACAGGTGCCGCCTTTTCACATGCCGCTCTAAAGCCAATACGAGCAGCTGTCTTGAAAGCCATCTCGTTCGAATCAACAGAATGGTAGGAGCCATCATAAACTGTACAGCAAATATCAACCATAGGATATCCAGCTAAGAACCCTTCAGCCATTGCTTCCTGAACACCCTTATCAACCGCAGGAATCAAATTCTTAGGAATACGGCCGCCAACAACCTCATTTTTGAATTCATATCCCTCACCTGGGTTAGGGCTAAGACGCAGCCAGCAATCACCGAACTGGCCCGAACCGCCTGTTTGCTTCTTATGCCTTCCCTGCGCTTCAGATTCTTTCGTGATAGTTTCACGATAAGGAATACGAACAGGAACAAGCTCAGCCTCTACCCCCGTTTGGGCTTTAAGCCTATTAAGAAGCACATCAACCTGCATATCGCCCATTGTATAGAGAACCTGTTGATGCGTTTCTTCATTACGCGTCAGTTGAATGGTGGGATCAACCTCTGCCTGACGAGCTAAAAACGTTCCCAATTTATCCTCGTCAGCCTTCTTTTTAGCGACCACGCAAACAGGATACTGAGGAATAGGCAAAGGAAGAGGATCAACTTCGATGGTGCCACTCTTAGATAAGGTATCACCAGTTTTAGTTTCACTTAATTTAGGAACTACAACAATGTCACCCGCTTTGGCGCTTTTAACATCCATGGGCTCTTTACCCATCATGACATAAATATGCCCCAGACGTTCCTTTTTACCGGTACGAGCATTAACCATTTCCGTGGAAGGCTCCAAGTACCCCGATAAAACTTTGATAAAGCTCAAACGACCAACAAAGGGATCAGATATGGTTTTAAAGACAAACCCTGCAGGTTCTCCTGTTTCATCAACACGTAATTCGCTACCATCTGCCAAATAGAAAGGACCATGATGACGAGGATGAGGGAAATAGGTGCATATATCATCCATGATTCCCTTAATGCCTTGTTCAATTATGGTAGAACCCACGAATACGGGAATGAAAATCTCTTGCGCGATAGCTTCTTGAAGAAGTGATTCAAGCTCTTCTTGAGAAAGCTGCTCTTCCCCATCAAGATATTTCATCATCAATTCGTCATCAGCTTCTGCAACCAAGTCGCACAACTTATCACGGGCAATTTGGGCAGCATCGGCATATTCATCAGGAATATCTTCGATCTTTTCGCCACCATCAACAAAGTAGCGAGCCTTCATGCGCAAAATATCGATAACGCCCTTAAAGTCTTTATCAACACCGATGGGAATAGTTACCGCACCTAAGCGAGAACCAAAACGAGCATGCAGTTGCGCCATTGCAACATCAAAGTTTGCTCCTTCACGGTCAATATGATTGATAAACACACAGCGTGAGGTGCGCATAACTTCAGCTTCATGCCAAAGCCGTGTTGTCATATTCTGAGGACCAGCAACCGCATCAACAACGAACATGCACATCTCGCACACCTGCATCGTTGCAAGCGTGTCCCCCAAAAAATCTGCTTGCCCTGAGGTATCGAGTAGATTGATCTTGTAATTATCCCCATAAGGAATAGGAGCAATAGAAGTTCCCAACGTAAAGCGGCGCCTGATTTCTTCTTCGTCATAATCAAGATAAGACTTCCCATCGTGGGTTGTACCCATACGCGGCGTCTTGCCAGAAATATGAAGCATTGCCTCTGCGAGTGAAGTTTTACCAGCACCGTCTTGACCGACAAGGGCAATATTACGTACATGTTCTGTTGCAGGAGCTGCCATAGATACCACTTCCTTCGTTTTCAGATCCTTCTTTAGCCCCTCAGGACCTGATATCGCATTCGAACTATTCTGTCGCCTATCGACAAAACAGGAGGCCGTCTACTGTGAACATGTTCACAGTAGACTAGTTTAGCGTATCTTGGCTGATCCGTGGCAAATTACTTATTCAGTCACGAACGTTGTGTTATCCATTATCCATTCAGCGGCCTTCATGCGCTGAGCGCTCTGTTTAAGCAAAAATGCACGACCCGATTTTTGCATCGATTCAAAGGTATCCTCCTCTTTACCGGGCGCAATGTTTTTAAGAGCTTGAATTAAATCGGTCGGCTGAAGTTCAATTTGTTCATGTTCGAAAATCGCATCCAAAATAAAGCCCTGCACAAGCTGATTTTCCGCCTGTGCGGAAAGGGATTTCTTAACCTCTTCTTCTGTTAAGCCCTGTTGTTTTGCGAATTCTTCAAAATTTGTACCTTCGCTTACCAAATCAGATACCAAGGTCTCAAATAGTTCCTGAGTCATTGCCGAGAGCATCTTCTCTGAAACGGATCCCGTGAAACGGTCAAGATATGCTTCCATTGCAGCAACCATTTTTGCCTGCTCATAACGTGTGGCAAGCTCCTCTTTGGAAGTTTCACGAAAACGTTCACGAAGCTGATCGAGCGTGGTAATACCTGATTCGGAAAGATTCTTTGAAACCCAAGCATCACTCACGTCAGGAACTTCAAGCTTTTCAGAGTTAGGGTCAAGATTTTGCTGCGTGGCAGCAATCTGACGTGCCAGCATATGAATCTGCTCGTCAATATCGCTTTCTTGAACCTCAGGCTTTGGAGCAATCGTTACCGTTGCTGGCTCATAGCTTGAAAGTTCAAAATGAGGTTTTTCCAAAAAGGTAAGTTCAAAAGAAAAAGGCTTATCTTTTGCAGGAGCGTCTTCGGCTTCTATATCATAGGTAGCAAGAGGAGCCTTGCCGTATTCAGAAATAGCAAAGGGAACCAAAAAATTAACCACTGAAGAGTAAATAACCTGATCAGCTTCATCTGGCTTTAAGGTATTAACTATTTTGTCGTAAGAAGATTGCCCTTTAAGCGTATCAAGGTTGTATTGCAAAATAAAAGCATCGAGACCGTCTGTAAAGGCACGCTTCATCTCCTCTTCGTCAGCTGTAGCACGAAGACGTACTTCTTCCCCATTTTTAGAGAGAATCTCTACCTGCATGGATATCCTTTCTCAAACAAACAGCGCAAATCGCTCAACAAGCTAACAACTTGAACGGCTAAACCTGTACGGCTAAAAGTGCACTGATCTTTTACTTTATGGCAAGTTTATACATAACTCTTAGAGCAAAGGATAGCTTACACTCATCATCAAGCAGCGTATAGGTTAAGGAGATCTTATTTCATATGATCAACGTTTATTCCGTATGTTTTTCAGTGCAACAACCATCGTAGCTGCAGCAGCAAGTGCAATACCTGCGCACACCCAAAGAAGAACCCTGTTAGCATCGCTTGTCTGAGGGGATTTTTCAAAAGAAGAGGAAGGAGCATTATCCTTAGATGACGAACCAGATAAAGGTTGTTCTTCGCTATCAGACAAAGCAGGAATTTCTACTGCCGAGCGCTGATACCCGCAAACCGAACATTGTTCATGCTTAAATCCTTCTTGATTCTCTGAAGGCTCTTGATCAAGTACCCAGAAAAAGGAATGTGCTTCTATCTGGTCTTTTTCACCGCAACTGCACTCTTTCCAATGTTGTGAGTCATCAGTTTTCCAATCTTGACCAAAAGCGTGCGGCTCGAAAAGCGCTTTAAAGACATGGTTTTCATTTGCAGTAAAACGCCACGAAGAATCAGTATTCACAATTGTGTCGTTTTCTCTCCAGCCAGTAAAATGATATCCCGCATGAGGAGTTGCCTTAAGTTCGATCGAGGAACCTTTAGGCACCGAAACTTGTGAATCATTGGTTTGGCTACCTTCTTTTTCAGGCGTATCAAGGGTGCTTATTGTAACCTCACCGCCTTCTTGACTGCCTCCTAACACCGTTATTGAGACTTGATTGAAGGAAACTGAAATACGAGCAGTATCACTTGATGAAGGATTGTCAAAAGAAAGCGAAATACCAGAATCAATACGATCGTCTCGCTTGTCTCCCTCGAAATCGTACATAAATGGTTGCCTTACTCCTTCGCGGTATTCCTTAAGAGAGGGAGCAACATCTCTGTTCAAAAAAGGATACCAATAGGCGCCATTCATAAGATCGTATGTTCCATCCTCAGCGGGCACTTCTGCATACGCAATCGCACAGCCAGGTCTATGATCGGGTGTATTGACGGTGTTATAAAGATCGCTGGTTTCTTCGGTGTAATCAATAGCGCTACCTCTGGTATTCCAAATTTCAGTATCAATATGCCACACCACGATGCCGCCGTTTTTATTTTTTGCTGGCGCATTGTCAGAAAGGGTATAAATACCCTTTAGGCCAAGATCAAACCCTGAAAACTGTCTTAATTCAATAAGGTAGAGCTGGTTTTTATCATAAGGTGATGTTATCTGAAAAGCCTTATATCCCTCTGAACTACCCTGCGAAGAAACAATGTAGTTTCCGTCTTCGGTTATCTCATCAAGCTCAATGTAGCCAAGGAACATGCGCGAATAGGGATCAAGACGGGTAGGAACAAAGTTAATGTTCTCAAAATTCTCCCACGAAAACTCATCTGACGTCATACCCCAGCTTCCTCCAGCCATTAAGGAAAGACCATTTGGATCATACATATACCATTCTCCCGATGAGGATGAAGAAGTGTCATAAAGATCAGGTAAACCCAGGTAATGTCCTAGCTCATGGCATAATGTTGAAGTGGAATTTGGTTTAACTTTAAGACCCTCATCCCCCGAGATTTCTGGATTTTGAAAGTAGTAACTCTCTCCCATAGTGATATAACCATTAAGCTTTACATTATTGGCTCCTGTATCAAGATTTGCCTCATCAAGGGCATGAGCCCAAATCGATGGAGTGTTTGAAGAATAGCCAAATGATGCTTCTGCGCCTGCAATCACAAAACAGACCGCTAATTCATCGTTTGATATGATTCCATCCTTGTCATCATCAAATTCAGAAAAATTGACTAGATTCTGCGATTGAGCCTTCTGTAGAGCTTCTTCTAAAGTTTGTAAGAATGATCCGAGTGTCTCGTCGTCTGACACACCTCCCCAATTTCCATGAGGAGAATCGAGCGTCACGTGGACAACACCATCATTTAGGGCATCTTTAGTATTGGTATTGCGTACCGAAGACGACACGGTACCACCCTGCTCATCAAGAGCATCCTCTGTAAGCTCCTCGTTTTGATCTGCCTCAGAAGAAGTTGCTTGGTCTGGTTGATCCGCTTGATCTGCTTGATCTGTCTGACCAGACTCATCACCACTCGATGACGTGTATGCACTATTCTCTTCTGCTTTCGAGAAAGTAAACGTTTTGTTTGAAGCCTCACTCCAAAACTTCCCAACGGAGTATTCACCGTTGTAGACCATATCTGACCAGTCATAGGAGTTTTGATAAGGAACATCGCTAAATCCCACTACTATAACTAGCAGAGGAAGCGAATCTTTAGTCGTGCCAGTATTTTCCGAGAGCAACGCGCGTGAATTTTGCGATGAGGTATCAGAAAGACTCTCGGGAGTTACCCTTTCAAAAGCTGAATAATTAGGATGCGTGTAGGTCGACCCGCCAAGCTCATAATAAGCAGATCGATCAGCAGCAGAAGCAAGTTCTGCCGAGGTTTTAGGAACTTCATTGTTAGCTGACAAAGAAGAAACCCCGGAAGGCTGAACCCAATCCCCTAAGGTAAAGGTGCCAGCACTATCACGCACCACATAGCGAAAAGCATTTGATTCGGGGTCTTTTTGGACAAGGTTACCTTCGGCATCAACGTAGTAATTAAAAGCTTCATCACCGTGTCGAGCAATCGAAATAATCGAACCATCGGGTTGTGAAACTTCTTGCAAAGCCCCCAACGCTGGAACAGCCCAAGCAGAAGAGGGGCCCACTAATAACCACAGCGCCAGTGTGATAAAAAACAACGAAATTTTTCTATAAAATAAAACTTGAAAAATGACATAAGCTCACCCATCAGTCCAGACAACAACCTTACAAGGTGGGTACGATGATGACTATACTACAATATCCTTATGTTTATGTAAGTGGCTTTATACCTGAAAGGAACTACGTGAGCACCCAAAAGGATTCAGACGGCACGCAAAAACTTTCTTTTGCTCGTTATACGCTCAAACCAGTAGTAAAACCTCTGCCCTCTCAAAAAGAAACGTGCTGTTCTGATACGAAACAAAGCAAATCAGTCTCAAAAAGTACTAAAGATTCCCCGCAGCCCAATGAAACACTTCGAGCAGCCAATGAAGATGACGACTT
>USIG01000060.1 GCA_900554685.1 uncultured Cryptobacterium sp. | reverse complement strand
CTTTGTCAAATTCATAGAAGGACTTTTCTAGGAAGACTCCTAATTCAGCAAGTTCGTGCTGCTGGGCAAGCGTTAATTCACAAGAACGCCAATCAACATGGGTGAAAATCATTTTCTTGAGGCCCATCTTCTTTGCTTCTTTAAATAGAGCTATCGATTCAAGCCAGCTCATATGACCGGTTGCTAATGCAATATTTTTATCACGGGCGATTTCTATTACTTCTTTTACGCCGGGGATAAGATTGCCTTCTTCGTCAAGAATATAAATGCCTAAAGGAGTAGTGATTTCGGCACTTGCATCAGCATCCTTGCCGCCTTGTCCTGAGTAAGGATAAGGAGCGAAGCCACCCCAGATATTGTGCTGATTGCGGGCTGATGTGGTAGGGAACCAAATAAGTTTTGCACCGCAGTCGGCAGCCACTTGAACGGCAAAGGGGTTAATTCCACCAACGTTATAGCCCAAGGTAAGTGAACCGTAAGCAGTCGTTTTACCCTCGCCACAGGCCTTCGTCGCTAGCCAAGCTCGATAGAAGGTTCCAAATTCGTGATTTTTGATACACAAACCGCGCATACCTGCCTGGCGTGCTTCGGTAACTAGCTCAAAATCATTAAGAACGAACCCGTCAAGTCCACCATTAACATCAGCAGGATTAGGAGCAGGTGAGCAGTGGACATGCAAGTCCCAAGCACCCTCGAGGATTTTCTTCGCTTTGTCTGATACCACATGATCTTTGTAGTATTCATTTTGGTTGTAGGCGAGCACATGGTTGGTATCAGGTATTGTTCTAGGCATAGCGATCCCTCCATTCACTAAACAGCGCTCTAGAAAGCTCATGTGCCAAGAGAAGTGACAAAGCTTAATAGAGCGAAAGCCTAAATACAATATTGAACAGGCATTATGGAGCTCTAAAGGTTATGCTACGCCTAAAACAATCACTTTTTTCTTCTTCGTTAAAAAGCAAAACAAAGATTTAATAAACCAGTAAACAAAGAGGTAATCTGAGTTAAAAGAAGGGTATTTTACTCATCCTCATCAAGGGCATACGAATCGACAAGACCGGGATTGGTTGCGTCGGGCCAAATCATGAGATATTCGTAATTGCCAGTTTCTTCATCGAGACTATGCTGAACAGCCACAAATCCTTCGCGTTCATAGAACGCAAAAGCGCGAATGTTGTCCGCATAGACTAAAAGAGAAAGACTGTCGTGATACTGCTTTGCTCGCTCAAGGAGCTGTTTGCCGATGCCTTGTGAACGGTGGTTCTTATCGATAAAAAGACCTGCAACAAAGTCATCTTGAACACCGATAAAGCCAACGATGGTGCCGTCGATTTCGGCTACCTGGACTTCTGAATGTAAGATGCCCTCTTTTACGAGAGAGAAGTTTTTGTGCCAGTAAGATTCTGGCACAAAAGGATGAGCTTCAAGATTGCCTGAAAGCCATATAGACATTACCGAATCGAGATCGGTTGGTTTAAAGGGTCTTACTATCATATGAATCTCTTCCTCTTCTCATAAACTGGATAAAATGGCGCTGAGAGGGCATGAAAAGAGCACCAAATTGAATAATATCGCATCCAGAACCATCATATGCGCGTAAGTGTTATGTGTGGCAAAAGTGTCAAGCAGCTTTGTTCTGAAGTCTCCTAAACACGGATAGGTCTAAAAAACAAAGATTGTTATTGGGCTGACTTAAGCATTCCGTCGGTTGTAATAGTTGCTACGTGCATGGATATATCTTTAGAGGATGCATCAGCTGCAGCTTTTGCTGCAAACTCAATACCACCACAACAAGGTACTTCCATGCGGCAAACGGTGATGCTTCGAATGGAATTATTTGTGCAGATCTCGCTGAGCTTGTCTGCATAATTAACGCCATCAAGTTTGGGACAGCCAATTAAGCAGATTCTGCCTGCGATAAATTCATCATGAAAATTGCCATAGGCGAAAGCGCAACAATCTGCCGCAATAAGTAAGTCGGCATCCTGGAAAAATGCAGCATTGGTAGGGGCGAGCTTAATTTGAATAGGCCACTGGGAAAGACGGGAAGGTCTTTTGTCGGTAGCTGATGAGCTATCGGCAGCAGTAGTAGTGGGTGAAGTGGTGGTTAGGGCATCACTTGAGCTAGAAGCAGAAGAATTTGGCCTCTTGAATTGTTTGACTTGAGAAGAAGGGCAGCCGTGTGATGGCATAGTGGCGTGAGATTCCGCCTTAGCCCGATCCATAATTGCACGAATAACAGCTGCTTCATCGTAGTCTTGTGCTTCTCGTTGAATAATTGTGATGGCATTGGCCGGGCAGGCGGGCAGACAATCACCAAGACCATCGCAGTAGTCATCACGCAGAAGCTGTGCCTTGCCGTTTATCATGCCGATGGCTCCTTCGTGGCAGGCGGAAACGCACAGGCCACATCCATCGCATTTTTCTTTATCTATATGAACAATGTTACGAATCATAGAAAGCTCCTTATTTGTGTTTTTAAGAATGTAGCGCATGAGTTTATAAAATGCTAGTGAAACAGTATCAATAAAAATTTGAGATTTTTATTTCTGAAAAAGTTTCTACTATTGAGCGTTCGGTACCTGGAAGAGCAAGAGATAGTAAGACCAGTTCAAAGTAAGTTTTTCAAAACGGTTAAAAGAGAATATTTCCTTAGAAATACCAAGAAAGTACTTTACTTTTCTTGGGTAAAGAGGGTGGGTATGAAGAGGGATCACGCTACGATGCCCTGTATGTTGAGAATCGAAGAAGGAGGTTATATGGCTACCTATGGGTATGCACGTGTTTCGACAAGGGACCAAAAAATCGATCGGCAAATAGATGCACTACGTTCGTTCCCAATTAAGGAAAGTCTTATATTTGTTGACTACTTTACGGGTGCAAGTTTTAAGCGACCAAATTATTTAGCGCTCATGGAGGTGATAAGGAAAAATGACTTGCTGGTGGTAAAAAGCATCGACAGATTAGGTCGTAACTATAACGAGATTTTGGATCAGTGGCGATATCTCACGAAAGACAGAGGGGTAGATATTTTGGTTTTGGATATGCCCTTACTCGATACGCGATCTTCTCATGATCTAACGGGTACTTTTATTGCAGATGTTGTTTTACAGTTGCTTTCCTATGTTGCTCAAGTAGAGCGAGAAAACATAAAACAACGGCAAGCAGAAGGTATTGCGGCGGCAAAAGCCCGTGGCGCTCAATTTGGAAGACCGGCAATAAAGAGACCTTCATCATATGAAAAAATCAAAAAACGCTATATCCGAGGAGAAATAACTCGACGCCAGGCGGCGGAAGAATTGGGAATATGCAGGTCGACTTTTGATAAATGGATCAATCAGGATAAGGGAGATGCTCATACCGATCGTAAAAAGAGTTGCTTGAAAAAGTAGACTTTTTTATTGAAGTAAAACGGGGCAGCTTTCTGTGGCTGTCGTTTTCTTTTCTGTTCCTGTGATCAGGCAAAACCTTACATTCATCAGACTTAAAAAAGAATACTCTATCACCCTAAAAAAGTCTACGTTATTAGTTAGGTATCAAAACAAAACGTGGCTCTGAACTGGGGTTTCATGTGCTGTCTTTTCTTCTCGTTGGGCGCCTTTTTCGTCAGAGGCGCTACGTCTGCGCATTGCAAGCAGGTAAGCGCAGATGAGAACAGGGAAAACGATGAAAGGAAGGCACATGAACGGAGTGAAAGCCCAAGGGGCTTCGCTTACGCGGATGAGGACGCGCATTGGTGCTTTTGTTTTGGCAATTATTGTGGCATTGTCCATGGCTGCCATGACGCCTCTTTCCGCTTATGCAGCAGAGTTGCAGATCTCAGTTGATAAAACTGCAAGCGCATTGGACGATAATAATCAATCGCAAGTTAACCTGAAGTTTACTGGAACGACCGACAAGACTTATTCGGATGTAGTGTTTGTTTTTGACAAGTCTACGAGTACTGATGTTCGCGATGCTGCAAAGTCTATGTTGACAGAGCTTTTAAGCCGAGCAGGCAATAATAAAATTAAGGTAGGAGTTGTAGTTTTCAACAAGACCGCATCCGAATTACTTCCTCTGACAGAATTAAACAGCGACACCGTTGCAACTATTAATAATGCGTTGGAGGCTACTCCTGAGGGCGGTACCAATATTGACGCTGGTCTTCAAGCGGGTAAAGAAATGTTAGATGGGGACACCAGTGTTTCATCCAATGCTAAGCATCTTGTCTTGGTGACTGACGGTGTAACGTATTTGTACGGCACGGGAGAAACTCCTCAGACAATTTATACTGAGTCTCCTGCAAATGGAGAAGAAACAATAAATGCTGGTAACGACATGTATACAGCATACAATTCGCCGGTAAATAACCTAACCAGCTCAGATTCCTGGTATTCAGCTTATGGGGCTACTATTGCAGAAGCTATCAATTTGTATGGGCATGACTATACTTCCGGGCAGTATAAAGCCGATGTTCCGGGTCAAACAATTGACTCAACTTACAAGAATGCAGGCTTTGATGAAGGGGATTATGTAGCTGGAGAAGATGCTAAAGACTATCCAACTGCAAATGAAGCAGGTGTCTATTCTGCTATGAATGCTTGGAAAAGCGTTGTTTCGCAGGGATATAAAGCTTATGCCTTTGCGGATGATAAATATGAGTCAACTCATCCGTGGGGTGCTGCTTTCGTAAGCACCCTTAGCACACTTGGTGGTGGAACATCTGGTATGGTTCCTACTGATACGACCGGAATGTTTGATGCGGTACAGAGTGATATTCTTTACGCCTTAGGCGAAGGCAGTACCGTAACTGACGTAATGGGTTCAGGTACTACCGATCAAGGTGAAGAATATAACTTTGACTTTGTAAACGACATTAATAAGATTGACATTTCTGTTGATGGGACAGTGCTTGATAAAGTTGCTGCAGGAGAAAATACCTACAACTTTACAAAAGACGGTGCTGATTATTTCACTTTGAAATACGATCCTAGTGGTGATTTATTTACCCTTGCTATTAATACGCCAATTGCTGGCAATGATGTTGTAGTGAGCTACTATGTGGATCTCGTAAAAGCTCCCACTATTCCAGGTGATTACAAACTCGATACAAATAACTCAGCAGTTTTAACCCCAGCTGGAGATTTCGATGATTTAGTTTTCCCTGTTCCAACAGTAACTTATACCGTGGAGGAAACCCCAGTAACTCCTACTGATCCTGGAGATGGTGACAACACTAACACCAACAACAACACCCAAACCGTAAATGTGAATACGGGAACTGACGGTAAGGCATCTTCGCTTCCTCAGACGAGCGACAACACTATGCCTTTTGTGGTTGGCTTAATTGCCCTTGTTGCACTTGCGGGTGGTGCAGGCATCGTTGCATGGCGTAAAAGCCACTAAAAATCACATGCTCTAAACACGATAAGGCTCGATATTCTATCGGGCCTTATTCCTTTTTACCTTCAGGAAGCAAAGGAGGTATTTCTATGAATTGGGGATTATCAGCTCGTAAAAAAGCGGCGGAATTGTTTGAATCTGGCTTAGGGTATAAAGCGGTATCGACTGAGCTTGGTATCAATCGAGAAACGGTACGAGACTGGTCTTATACCTGGCGCGCTCTGGGCACCGAAGGCTTTTGTGCTGCCAAAGAAGCTCATCCTAATTATTCTCCCGAACTAAAGCTTGCAGTAGTGGCTGATCGCATGAATGGCGATTCAGTTGTTGATGTGATGCGTCGTTATCAAATTCCAAACAGGCATCGCATTAAAGAATGGTGTGCGCTGTATCAGAAAAATGGTCCCTCGGTATTTACTCATAGCGTTGCGCCAGGAGTTCCAAAATAAGCTGAGTACGGGTACCTACAAGGTAGGTATTGCTATCAATAAAGGAACGGATGTCGTTTCTGGGGAGAATAAAGGGTTCAATAAACTCAGAGGGCTCAGGCGTGGCTTCTCCTGCTTTTTCTACTTGCACAAATGCTACTTGAACACTCTCGTCGCTCATTCCCGTAGAGGAAAATCCCGCTTGCGCAAGTAGGTGAATAGGCTGTTTCGTTTTTCTTACGCAGTAGCCAGTTTCTTCGCGAAGTTCGCGATCGATGGCGTCTTCTAGGGTCTCACCAGAATCAATTAAGCCAGCCGGAAAGGCAATACATACACCATTGAGGGGATAGCGAAATTCTTTAATAAGTAGAAGCGATCCATCGGGTAATTCGGGAACCATGCAGACCGCATCACAATGCGAAGTTGCAAGCGTACGAGAGGTGTCTGAAATATCAGACGTGCTTGAATTGCTGCTTGCATCTTTGCTGACAAATTGCGTTAAAGGAGTACCCGGCAGTAAAGAATCAGCTGTTAAGCAAGCATTGTAGTTAAGTTCCTCAAGATATGCTTCTTTTGACTTGCGAGAAGTGCTTTCATAGGTATAGAGTGAACCGTCTGGCTTTCGGTATTTCAAAAGATACTTCTTAATCCACCCATCGCTCACCTGCTCAATATCGAGAAGCTGAGGAAGATTATGTCCGTCCATGCGGTGTCCTTTCGAAGTCCTTTCATTTTGGTTGTCGAAGGCGCATCTAGGTGTTACTCGGGCTTTTAGTCTTAGGAGGTAGCCCCAAGGCTTGTGACCTTGAGTTGTTGACCTTAAGAGGTGCCCTTAGATTATCGATCCTAGATCACCAGCGATAACTTTTGTTACGTCAATAATAAAGCTCATGCGTGGTAAGCCAAGCAGGAAAAGCGTATCTTGCAGAATAAGAAAACAGGCACCCGTACGATTTGAATATTCCTTATTAGAGTTAAAACCTTTACTGGGATAAACACTCATCAAAGGAATAGCATGTCGTACAAGTGCCTAGGCAAATACCTGTTTAGAGCCTTAAGGTCTGTGTTGGGAAGTGCGTGAAGTTTTGTAAAAGCTTCTAGATTCGGGCTAAAAACTTACACTGCACTCGACACAAGATAGCGAAGCAGATCAGAGCGGCTCACTGATCCCACGATTGCGCCGTTTTCTGTAACCGGAACCTTTTTGATTCGTACATCAGACAAGGCGCGGCACACTGCTTCTAATCCCATAGTGGACTCAATGCTGATAACGTTTTTCGTGGCAATATCAACAGCACGAACCTTTTTCAGGCTTTCAAAACTATCATGCAAATTGTTACGACGAATCCAAAGAGCGTAATAATTCATTCCGAGTGAGTCTTTGGTTTCATCAGTTAAACATCTCATAATATCGCCATCAGAGATAAAACCTTTGATGTGTCCTTGCGCATCTACGATGGGCAGTCCGCCGGTTTTATGTTCAACCATAGCAAGAAGGGCATCATAGGCGCTTGCGGCATCGTTGATGCGGTATACATCCATCGCCATAACATTTTCAAGAGAGAGTTGCTGACCTTCTTGTGCAGTAGAAGGTGCCGTTTCCTTTTTTGAGAGGATGCTGGTTGCCAGAGCGAAAGCGAAGCCTAAAACAGCAAAGCAAGCGGCAGCCATGCAAGCAGTGGAAAAACCAGCAGCGTTAGCGTTGATAACGTCAAGCCCAGCATTGAGAGCTCCAGCTTCAGCGGCTGACATGATGCCTACATAAAAGGAGGAACCAACACAGCCTGCAACCTGGATTACGGTATAGCATGCCGTAACGCCATGAGCGTGCAATTCAGGTGTCAAACGACCGAGAGCAAAGCTTTGAGCAGGGCCAACCGAAAAAGAGCAACCAATAAGAATAGGTGCGTACAGCAAAACGATAAACAAAGTATTAGCGGATGCATCCAGACGGGATAACAGCATCATAAAGACGGCCATCACCAAAAGGGCGCATGGCAGGGTGTAGGTAAGACCAAAACGGTCAAACAGCTTGCCAGCTATAGGGGCAAAAATGCAGCACAGCATACAAGGTGCTAACAGGGTGAGGGCAGCATCCATAGCACTAAAGCCTAAAGCTCCCTGCATAAACAAGGGAAGAATAATGTTCATGGCGAATACAGCCATGAAGGCAACAAAGACTACCGCAAGGCTTACATTGAAGCTTGCGGTACGGAAGGGGCGTAAATCAAGTAAGGGAGTTTCGAGGGTGCGCTGTCGTGCAATGAAGATACCCATGCAGATAACACCCACAATTGCACAGATGCCAGCAATAACAGCACTTCCTGAAAACGCGAAAGATACTGCATACATAATGCCGATAAGACCAACGCTTACAAGGCCAACAGAAAGCGCATCAAGTTGTGGATGGCTAAGGCTTGCAAAGTTGCCAATAAAGGCAATGGTAAGAACGAGGGTGAGGGCCACCAATACAGCAAACACCACGAAAAGAACGTGCCAGTTTGCAACTGAAAGCAACGTGCCGCCAGCGATAGGGCCAAATGCAGGGCCAAGCAGCGTTACTGCGCTTACTACGCCCATGTAGGTTCCCAATTTACCTTGAGGTGCTACAAGAAGCGTAAGATTCATGCCGATAGGAACAATCATGCCTGTTCCGAGAGCCTGAATAATTCGAGCAATAATGAGCATGGGGAAGTTAAAGGCGCAAGCACCTAAAATCGTGCCAGCTAACAGGAGGCACAGAGCAATGATGCTTAAGCGTTTTGTGGGAACGCTTCGATAAAGAAAGCTTGTTACCGGAACGGTTACGGCAGCAACAAGCATGTAGGCGGTTGAGACCCATTGGACCAATGCGGAAGAAATCGCGAAGTCTTGCATGATAGGGGTGAGGGCAACGTTTAAAAATGTTTCATTGAACGTTGCAAGAAATGCCGAAACAGCAATTACCAGCAAGACCGCAGCAGGACGGTGTACGGGTGCTTCACTCATACAGAAATACCTTCTTTCTCTTAGAGTGACAGCACGCGACACTTACGTATAAAACGCAGCGTAGGCAAGAATCGCAAGAGTACGCTTGTGAGCAATAACAAAAGCACGATTGCTTGCGATTGCTAAAGCGTACTTATAGGAGCGCAATTCAAGCAGGCGAGTAATTGAGAGACTCGCTTTGTCCTATCTTTTATATGTACTTTGGAAAATTGAGTGTTCGCTCGAGCGCGAATCCTTGTTAATAGTAAGAGTCCGTCCGCTCTTGTGCAAGAGATCAATTTTGGACGTGTTCACGCAGGCCAGAAAGAGCGTTATTCTTAAAAGAGCCTTTTGAAATTCGTAAAGAGACAAGAAGTGAGTAAGTAATGTTTCAAGATATTGAGCCCTATTCCTTTTCGAATGATTTCGCCTGGGTAGATCCTGAACCAGCGGATCGAGTGCTTATATATCGGGGAGCCAAGGTTGTTGTCGCGAAGCGTAGCGCCTTAGATGACACGTTGCACTTTCCTAGCTATAGCACTTTGGTTGAAGCGGGCGTAGTGGGTCCTCGGGTTGTAGCGGAAAAGATTCGCTCTGCTATACCGAAACGCATTGACGGGATCAAGCCAAAGGGACTTCTTCTCTTTACGGTGGGAGAGACCGTCTATTTTCGATGTGAAATAAGCGATACTGCGCTCGATGCATTTTTGGAAGGCCCGTGGGAACTTATGCCCATTGCGGAGCTTCATCACCATGCGCCCAACTATCGCGCATTTGCAGGAATGGTTGGGTATGAGTATCACGTATGGTACGACACGCGTCATTTTTGTGGTTGCTGCGGCGAACAGATGCAGCACGGTGTCGTTGAGCGTATGCTTCAATGTCCTC
>USIG01000059.1 GCA_900554685.1 uncultured Cryptobacterium sp. | reverse complement strand
CGGAGAAAACCCACAAGATTATCTCTTCCGTAACGCACCGGCTGTTCTCTGTATTCAAGCTCCTGATCCGGTGGATGCAGGGCTTGCGGCATCGGCAATTGAACTGGTGGGTGCTACCTTAGGTATAGGGGTGCTTTATAACGGCTATCTGCGTCGTGTTATCGCTTCGATGAGTGACATTCAGTCTTATTTGGATATGGATCTAGAAGAAAAGCCCTTGGTGGTATGTATGCTTATCGGCTATTCCGAAAGGGAATACAAAAGATCAGCGCCACGTCGTAATCCAAGCGTTGTGCTGCGGTAGTAATGCTTCCAGATGTTACAAAGAAGTGCTTTGTGAGGGACGGTATCCGTTATTGATAGCTAATTCTCGAGGGACAATCTAAAAGCATATAAAGTCATACCGCAAAAATAAAACCAAAACGAGGAGGCATTTTATGAGTATCCAGGCAGCCTATGTAGTTCCTCATCCGCCTCTTATAATTCCCTCGGTTGGTCGAGGTGAAGAGCGAGGCATCCAAAAGACAATCGATGCTTATAAGGAAATAGCGCGTCGAGTTGTAGTACATCGCCCTGAAACAATTATTGTGAGCTCTCCTCATGCTCCTCTGTATCGCGATGGATTTCACATAACTACGGATACGCTCCTTTCGGGCAGTATGGAATCATTTCGCGCACCGCAAACAAAGATAGAAGTTGACATCGATATTGCTCTTACCCAATCAATCATTCAAGAGGCAACGAGGAGTGCTCTTGATATCGTGCCAAGTAGCTGGCGGGATCATGAAATGGACCACGCAACATTTATTCCGTTGTACTTTATTGCGCAGTCTTACAAAGAAGCGGGGGTAGTACCCAACTTTCGTGTTGTTCGGGTAGGGCTTTCGGGTCTTTCGGCAGATGCGCATCGTCAATTTGGTCACGTTCTTTCCAATGCAGTTGATGCAACGAAAAGACGTTGTGTTTATATTGCTAGTGGCGATTTGTCTCATAAATTAAAAACCGATGGACCTTATGGTTTTGCTCCGGAAGGTCCAAAACTTGATCAACGACTTTGTGAATTGTTCCAGTTGGGGGCACTTGAAGATCTTTTTGAGCTGGATGAAGATTTTTGCGATAGGGCAGCCGAGTGCGGCGTCAGGTCGTTTCAGATAATGGCTGGCGTTCTTGAGAAACAATCGTCAGAAAAACCCGCATCCCATTTGTTACAATCACCTTCATTTGGTCTTTATAGTGCAGAACTTCTAAGCTATGAGGGACCCTTTGGGGTGGGGTATGCCGTTGCTGCTTTTGAAAAGCGCAACTCAAGTACTTGTTCTATTGATCCTTATGTTGCGCTTGCCCGTGCAAGTGTTGAATCGTTTGTTCGAGATGGAAAGCCCCTTTTGCTTACGGATTATCTTAAACAACATCATTTGAATGAAAGGTTTTCTCATGAGCTTCTTGAAACACGTGCGGGAGTATTCGTTTCTCTTCACGAACAGGGGCAATTGCGTGGATGTATTGGTACGATCATGTCGACTACCGGCTGTATTGCTGAAGAGATTATTCAAAATGCTATTTCGGCGTGCAGTCGTGATCCGCGATTTCCTACAGTTAAAGAGTGCGAGCTTGATTTACTCGATATAAGTGTCGATGTGCTTTCCGAAGCAGAACCTGTTACCTCAGAAGAAGAATTGGACCCACAGCGCTATGGCGTAATTGTTACAAAGGGCTTTAGACGAGGGCTACTTCTTCCTAATCTTGAGGGAGTTGATACGGTTGCTCAGCAGGTTTCCATAGCTAAACAAAAAGCAGGCATTCATGCAGATGAACACGATGTTGAGCTGGAGCGATTCGAGGTTGTTCGTCATGTTTGATAACGCCGAGACCCAAGCTTTTGATCATGCTGATCAATTTCGGTGTTTTGTATGTCCTCATGCGTGCTTTTTGCGTGAAGGGCAAGTAGGTCTGTGTCGTGCTCGGTGCGCTAGCAGTACAGGGGTGGTTTCGCAAAGCTATGGCAAAATTACCAGTCTTGCCCTTGATCCTATAGAGAAAAAGCCTTTGGCTCGTTTTATGCCGGGCAGCAAAATTCTTTCCGTGGGTTCTTTTGGCTGTAATTTGCGTTGTCCTTTCTGCCAGAATTTCATTCTTTCGCAATTAGGTATCAACGATGTTGCCTGGCAAGAAATAGAACCTGAGCAATTAGTCCAAAGAGCCCTTCGCGCAAAAGAGCAGGGCAATGTGGGCCTTGCTTATACCTATAACGAGCCTTTGATCAATTACGAGTTCGTATATGAGAGCGCACGCCTTGCTCACGAAAACGGATTGGTGAATGTGCTGGTAAGCAATGGTATGGCAAATGGTGAAATTATAGAGCAGCTTGCGCCGTTTCTTGACGCGGTAAACATAGATATAAAAGGGTTTACTCAAGACTTTTACGAGATGCTGGGAGGCTCGCTAGAAACCGTCAAACAAACAGTAGAGTTACTTGTGGCTTGTCCAACCTGTCACGTTGAAACAACTACACTTATTGTGCCTGGCAAGAATGACACCGAAGAAGAAATCGACAATCTATCAAGATGGTTAGCATCGCTCGATCCAGCTATTCCTTATCATGTAACTCGCTTCTTCCCTTGCTATAAGATGTCAAATTTCAACCCAACACCTATTGAGCAGGTCTACTATTTAGCGGATGTAGCTCGCAAGCATTTACGCTATGTGTATACAGGAAATTGCTAGGCTTCTTGTGTTGAACCCCAGAGTGCTTTTATTTTTTCGAGAAATACTCCTGCAGCTGGGGAAAAACTTTGGTAGCGTTTCCAGGCGATGAAGATATCTGCCTTAAGGGCTGGTTCAAGAGGGCGAAACGTTATTTCAGGCATCCCTGATCGTGTTATGTTTGCCTGTAGATAAGAGCTGTCATTGTTGATAAGAGGGGTTACTAAGCCATTAAGGCCAAGTGCGTAGCCAATTCCTTTTGAAGCTAGTATTGATGCGTTGTATAAAAGGTTATAGGTTGCAACGACATTAAGGTTATCTGCGCTTTTTCCAAACCAAGAAGACATATCATTTCGTGCCTGCTGAGAGATGATAAGGGGTTGATTACGAATATCTTCTGGTTTGATGGCAGCATGCGCTGCTAGCGGACTATCTTTTCGCATGATAACGCCCCAGGTGTCCTTGGCAGGAAGCTTAAGCGTTTCATATTTGTCATGGTTTACATTTCCGATAAATAAACCAAAGTCTAAGCGTCCCATATCAAGACGTTCTCCCACATCAACACCATTTCCACTGAAAAGGTTAAAAGTTATTTGTGGGTAGTTATTGCGGATTTGCTCTATGGCTTCTGCGATAAGCGCTACGGTAGGGGTTTCTCCACCGCCAATGCGCACTTCACCGGTGATGGTATCTCCCGAGACAAGAAAATCCGTTTCAGTGCGTTCCATAAGATCTACGATTTCTTCTGCACGTTTGCGAAGGCGCATACCTGCTTCCGTAAGTTCTATGTGGCGGCTGCCTCGATTAAAAAGCGTGCAGCCAAGTTCTCGTTCGAGATCCTTCATCTGCCGTGAAAGGGCGGGTTGTGATACATGGAGTACTTTAGCAGCACCAAGGATGGTGCCTTCTCGGGCGATCATAAGAAAATATCGCAGTGTTCGAAACTCCATCGGGATGCCTTTCGTCTTAAGAGCCTGTTTTTAAAAAGGACACTCTCTAAAAAAACGCATAGCTCTCTAAGGATATAAGAGCTGCAGGTGTCTTTTCGGTATAACTATATCTCATAAATAATAATAAACTATAAGCATTATACATATTCTTTTGCTCTTTTTATACTTACTTGAGGGCGAGGCCAGATCAAGGCTTAAGCCAACATAAGAAGGCCTGGTTTTTTAAAGATAAGTAAGGAAATGCGTGAAAACAATAAGTAATAAAACACTGGTTCTTATTTTAACTATTGGAGTGTTTGGCATTCTTAATACTGAAATGGGTATTGTAGGTGTCATTCCTTATGTTTCGCAACAATTTAGCGTCACGGTTCCTGATGCGGGGCTTTTGGTAAGCGGATTCGCTCTGATTGTAGCTATTGCAGGGCCCACCATGCCTCTTTTGTTTTCTCGAGTTAATCGCAAAAAGGTAATGCTTTTATCGCTTAGTGTTTTTTCGATCTGTAATATCGTTGCGGTGTTTGCTCCAACGTTTGAAGTGCTTCTTGTTGCGCGTGTTGTTCCTGCAGCATTCCATCCTTTGTATGTTTCCATGGCTATGGCGATTGCTCAGCATTCAGGTAATACACCTGAAGAATGCGCCAAAGCTTCCGCACAGGTTTTTATCGGGGTATCGGCAGGTATGGTTGTAGGCGCGCCAATTGCTGGCATGCTGGCAAACTCGATAGCGTTTCCTGTAGCTATGGCGTTTTTTGCTGTGGTTACTCTTGCTGCACTTGTTCTTACGCTTCTTTGCGTTCCTTCAATGCCTGTTGAAAATCCTCTTTCCTATGGCAAGCAAATTGCAGTTCTTAAGCGTCCGGTTGTAATTGTTTCGCTTTTAGCGGCAGGATCCATCAATGCGGCAATGTTTGGGTTCTATAGCTTCTTGGCTGAGTATCTTGGAAGTGCTTGTGGTATGAGCGCGGTATTGGTAAGTGGACTGCTGCTTGTATATGGCCTGTCTAATGTTGTTGGCAACGTGATTTCGGGCAAGACACTAGGAAGTGCGCCCTATGCAACAATGATTGCGGGGCCGCTTTTACTTTTAGTTCTTTATGCATTGCTGTTTGCAACAGAGTCAATAAGTATTGCGGTGGCAGGAATTGTGGTTGCCCTTGGTGTTGTGGTAGGAATTGCTAACACAACTGATCAGTTCATGGTGTCGCGTTCTGCTTCCGATGCTCCTGATTTTATCAACGGTCTTTTCTTGACTACGACCAACTTAGGAACAACGATTGGAACAAGTATTTGTGGCTTGTGCATTTCAGGGATGGGTATTTCTTTTTCTGTTTGGGGAACTTTGCCTTGCCTGATTTTAGGTTTTATCTTTGTTTTGCTTCGCATGAAGTGTACTAAGGTTGGCCTTTTTAAACAGCAGTAGTTGCCTTTCGATAAAAGCAATCTTGTTGCCGTCAAGATATTCTAGAGAGGGGATCTTGGTGGGTTGTATTAAGTTCGCATTTGAGGTAAATCAGATATCCGTTCAAGCAAAGGGTGCTTGTTGCACGATAACTTATGAAGTTCTTTTATGAGTAATTTCCTCTTTCGGATTGGTGCTGGTGCTCGAAGATGCTTTTGCTGTTGCTTGCTTTAAGAGGCTTGCTCCAAAAGAGATACCTTTCGAAAACCCTTTTGCAAGCGATTCTGCTACAACCGGGGCGCCCGCAATTACTTTGCCTGCAACCTCGGGGGCAGTTTGGGTAACTTTTTCAGCAGCTTTAGGAGCTGACTTTGCAATCTTGTCCGCAATAAGAGGGGCCGCTTTAAGAGTCGTGTTTGTTAGTGCTGTTGCCCCTTTGGCGATTTTGTCCGCAACTACAGGTGCATGCTTGCTTGCCTTTTCGGCAATTACTGGTGCTGAATCAGCAACTTTTTGAGCAACAACAGGCGCTGTTTTGACAACTTTTTTAGTCACAACAGGAACTTGCTGAGCGATATTTTTGGCGAGATGAGGTGCTTCTTTTGCGGCATTTTGCGCGGCTTGCTTTGCCTGCTGTTTTGCTATTTCTGCCATCTTTGCTGCTGCAGTGTCTAGTTTTGATTCCAAAGACGATGCTGCTCTTCCTGAGAAGTTACGCTGGCCTTTACTTGCAAGAGCAACCCCTCCTACGATAAATACCGCACCGGGGCCCGGCAAAATGAGCAAGGGCACGCCCGCAACTGCAAGCGCACTGCCTGCGGCCATCTGTGCAGCACCTTTAATTCTTTGCGATTGCGAAGTGGGAATATAGTCGCCTTCAGCAGGAATTACTTCAGGAATAACAGTAACAGGGTCATTGGTAGATTTGGCTGTAGCAGTTACTTTTTTATGAGAGTTATTTCGAGAAGAAGCGGTTTTGTCTTCTGGTGAAGTCTGCGTATTCGATGCAGTTGAAGCAGCTTCATAATAGCGGGCGCTTACCTCTTCAATCATTTCGTTGGTGATATTGATAGTATCAGCCTGCTTATTGGCAGGCAATTCTGAGGAGGTGCTCTTAGTCTGTGTGCTGGAGTTTATCATCTTAGTTTCTTTTAAATTTGGTGCAGATTCAGAATTGGAAGTATCCATGATTGCCCCTCGTGTGTGACCAGGTGATTTTGTATAGTTTCTTTAATTATATCGAGGGAAAGTGGTGTGAGTTTTTCAACAGATAAGTGTTGAGTATTTGTTGATAGAATAACTTATATGAATAAAAAATGTTCTTCAGTGCAAAACGATACCTTATCGATCCATAAGAAGCTTGCCCTTTTGGCAATTCCAACTTTTGGACAGCTTATTGCTGAGCCAGCCTTTGTTTTAATTGATACTGCAATCGTGGGACATGTGAGCGATTCAACGCTTGCAGGATTGTCTCTTGGGTCTACTGTGGTGCTTACTGCGGTAGGTCTTTGTGTGTTTTTGGCCTATTCAACCACCTCGCAAGTTGCTCGTTTATTTGGAGCGGGAAAGAGGCGCGAGGGTTTGCAGGCTGGCATGAACGGCTTATGGCTTTCGTTATGTATTGGTCTTGTTTTGGCTTTTGTTTTGTTTGCGCTAGCAGATCCTTTGTGTTTTCTTTTGGGCGGCAGAGATGAAACGCTCAAACAAGCTGCGGTGTATACCCAGATGGTTCTTATTGGTGTTCCTGGCATGTTGTTAGTATATGCGGCAAATGGTATTTTTCGAGGATTACAAAAGATTCGTATCACGCTTGTGGCTGCGGTAAGCGGCGCGTTGCTCAACACGCTACTTGATGTTTTGTTTGTTATCGTATGGGGATGGGGAATTGCTGGTTCGGGTATTGCAACTGCAATTGCTCAGTGGTTCATGGGTTTGTTTCTTTTGATTCCGGCCCTTCATTGGTGTGTTGAGGCAAAAGTTTCGCTCAAGCCGTCACTTACAGGGATTGTTTCTGCGGGAGGCGAAGGTTTTCCTCTTTTCTTGCGAACGCTCGCTCTTCGTATGGCTTTAGTGGCAAGTGTGGTAGCGGCTGCTTCGATGGGAACAGAAGTACTTGCGAGTTATCAGGTTGTTAATGCGGCTTGGAATTTTACCGTCAACGCACTTGACTCCATTGCGATTGCTGGTCAGACATTAGTTGGAGCAGAGCTGGGAGCACGTGCCTATGGGCGTGCACGGGTGCTGACTAAGGATACTGCACGTGCTGGTTTTGTTGTCGGTTGTGTAGTTGGACTGCTTTTTGCCCTTATTGGCTTAGGAGCTGGTCAGCTATTTTCTCCCAATCCTTCCATCCAGCTTCTAGTAGCAGGAGGAATGGTAGCGGTAGGTATTATGATGCCGCTTCAAGGATGGATGTGGGCCTTAGATGGCATATTGATTGGTGCGGGTGATTTTCGCTATTTAGCGCTTAGCTGTACCGTATCGGCAATTGTCCATATAGGCGCACTGGGTATTCTGGTTTTCTGCATCAATCCTTATCTGCCAAATGATTTGGCTCGCATTGTTGTTTTATGGCTGGTAATGGGTGTGTTTCTTATGGGTGGTCGCGGAGTGGCAAATGGCCTTCGTGCGAGGCGCGATACGTGGATGAAAAACGCTGTGCTGTAGTTTAGCGTGTAACATTTTGAGATAAGTCAGCACGGCGCGGGTATTGGAAAACAACTGTTGAGTTTAGGGTTTAAAGAAACACGGCGTAAATAAACTTGCAGTAAATGAGCAGAACTTAAGGCGGTAGAATTTTACGAGCACTTAGCCTTCGATATTGTAGATCGCTTCGAATTTGATGATCAGGGCAACCCTTATCCAATCCTTATTATGAAATATGAGTAGAGTTTCTTTGTGAGTTGATTTTGCCAAACTAAAGTAGATTAGAACTCGTTTGAAATAATTTGTATCTCTCGCAAGAATATAAGTAAGAAAGGCTTAGTTGCGGGAGGTCTTAATGGGCGAGATTAATATTGGTAAAATTATTGCAAGTTGTCGAAGATCTGAAGGAATAACTCAGGAAGAATTGGCTGAATACCTTGGGGTTACAAAAGCTGCAGTAAGTAAATGGGAGCCTGGCATAAATCTTCCTGACATTACCCTTATTCCTAAAGTTGCTGCATTTTTTCGTATCTCAATTGATGAATTGTTTGATTGGCATCCGCAATTATCTAGCCAGCAGATAAAAGAAATAAGTGCAGATATGATCTCGAAACTTTCAGAAGATCCTGCAGGCGTTTTTGCTAAGTTGGAAAAACTGAATGTCGAGTATGCTTCCTGCTGGGAATGGCTAATTTCTTCAGTTCAAGTAAGTCTTATGTCTACCTCTTTAGCTTCTGAGTGGTCAGATAAATATATTGAATGCGCCTTTAAGGCATTAGATCGTATCGAACAATATTGTACTGATATGGTTTTGGTTTTTACGGCGCAGTTGCAACGTGCCGCATTGTTGCAGTTGAACGAGAATACCTTAGAAGAGGCTGCAGTAATTCTAGAAGGACTTCGAAGGTATCCGGATAATGTTGTGGATGTTCCTTTGGCATCAATATATGAACGTCAGGGCAGGAAAGATGAAGCGCTTCAATTAAAGCAAAGTTCTTTATATTTTAATGTTAGTCAACTCATCACTTTGATTTCTAGTAGCTTAAAGTGCTCAGATAATTTTGATTTTCTTACTTCATGGGTTAATGCGGGTCAAAGCTTAATTGACGGATTTGGTATAGATGAATGCGTTCCATCTTTTTCGATCTCATTTTATCTAGAAAGCGCAAAAGCCTATTTACGTTTTTCTGAAGCTGAGCGTGCTTATGAACAACTATATGCGCTTAAGGGAGTTATAGAAAACAATTTAAATAAATCTATTTCTAAATGCTTTTCTGACTCTTTTTTATTTTCTGATATCTGCAGTACTGACGATAATCTTGAATTTCTTATCAGTCAGACAAAACGCGCGGTTCTAATGGAAATTGAGTCAAATGATCTACTTATTTCGGCGTTTGAATTCTCGGAAAATATAGCTGCGTTGCTACGTGATATACGTTTGCTAGTTGAAACATATTAAATATACTATAATTATCTTCCAAAATAACCGACAATAAAGGGGATAAAATGGAGCCGATTTATTCAATGACTACTCTACAAAAAAACCCTTCTGAAGTAAAAAAACAAGCACAGCATGATCTTGTGCGTATCACCGAGCAGGGTGGTACTGGTTACATCTTTTGTAGTGAAGAAGCTTTTGAGAGGCGCATAGAAAAAGAGCGGGAAGAAGCAGCCTATGAGGCTCGTTTAGTGGATGCAGTAGGCAGAGGAATTGCTGATATAGAAGCAGGTAGATATGTTACTTCGATAGAAGAAGCTTTTAAAGAGGCTGATAAGCGAAGGAAACATTATGCCTAGCAATACCGATCATGACCCTCTAGGGAATGGTTCAGACACTAATAAAAAGCTTTTTGAATTGTTTATCTCGCAAGAGTTTATAGATTCGTTATCAGAGATTTATTCCGACAGATTACTGAGTCAGATAAAGCATACTTTGCAGTTGCTTTCTTCTTCTCCGGAAATAGGAAGTCTTAACGTTCGTCCTGTGCTATCAAGAATGTATGGCGAGGGCATTAGAAAAATTCCTCTATCGACTTTCCTTATTATCTATCGTTTTGATGGTAACCAGGTAGA
>USIG01000058.1 GCA_900554685.1 uncultured Cryptobacterium sp. | reverse complement strand
GTTTAACAATTCGTACTTCACTTCGCGGCCCCTTTCGTAAGACAAAAGTGAAATTTCATTCCAGCATCTATGAGAGCAGATTGAACGTTTCTGAGGCAACCCGTCACGTTGAACCGCACCTTCACCACATTCCGTGGTTTGCAAGCCTAGTTCACGAACTTGGTTCACGGGCTCCGTCTTGCCGTTATTGCTAACAAGCGCCCCGCAAAGTTAATCTCTTGCACAGACCGTTAGCCGCAGGCTGCATCAGCAATGACCAATCGTACGCACTCCTTCGCATTAAGCTATTGTAAAACAGAACGACCTTTAATTTGTGTCAATATCCATTGATTGTTCTATCGATTACCCAAAAAATGGATAGGCTCAGCCACATTTGTTGCCGGTCGGAAGAGAAATGCTACACATTTTTGAACTTTTGACCTATTTTTGGCAAGATCACGCGATACAATACCCCATAACGTATTTCGGTTTTAAGTAAGGCGAAAGGAACGATACGGTGGGCACTTTCGATACCAAACTGCTGATCTCCCAGGCCTTAGTGGACCTCTGTAAAGAGCAGCCTTTAAAGAAGGTTTCAATTAGCGATATTGTTGAGCGCACAGGAAAGAACCGAAAGACATTTTATTATCATTTCGAAGACAAAAATGCTCTTATCATCTGGAAGTTCCGCTACGATCTAGGTACCGAACTTCAGCGTCGATTCCCCGAGAATATCTTGGTGTATGAAAAGCCCGACGAAGGAACCTACCCTGAGCTTCCGTTTTACATCACGCAAAAATCTGGCGTTCGCTCCCTTGATCATTCTAAATTTTTCGATACCTTCGCTATCGTTCTTGAGCGTGAACGCAACTTCTATATGCAGGCTTTCGCCGAAACAGGTCCTGCAGCACTACGTAACTACCTTTACGATTTGTATCTGCCAGCATTGCGCAACGATATAACTATCATTTTGGCAAATCGTTATTTGCCTGAAGAGAATATCGACTTTTTAAGCGAGTTTTACACCTGCGCTTTCCTGTCGTACTTTACGCGCAAATGCGAACAACCAGGCACTAAGCACCTCATCAGCAACGCTGGCCCCTTTGCAAATATCATTCACAGTTCGATGGAAAGCGAAATCAAAGAAGCGCAGCTACGCCGAAACTTATAAAAGGCATGCCCTAAGCAACTAATCTCGATTTTGAATTCAGATATTTCAAAATGATTACCGCTTGCTTGCCGGCTGTTTTCATGCTGTTTACCGAGCAATTAAAGAGAAATTAAGCAAACGTAAAACCAACTTCTTTAAAAAATGAACACGTTTTGGCGTGCTATGCTTCAAAACATATCGTTCAACGAAGAACGACGTTGAAGTATATGCTTCGTATCTCTCGTCTTTTAGGTTATTCAAACCATTTGACTTAAGCACAAAGATACAAGTTTTCAGCTTGAGCGCTAAGCCCATAGACGATCCGATAAAAGGATGCGAAGTTTATGTTTCAAACCCGATTCAACGATGAATCACTTCTGGCCGCGCAAGTTATTTTCGAAGGCATTGTATATCAGTAGCAAACCTCACTGAATGGCATCGCTTTTGCGCGGTTTGTAGTCGCTACGTTTAAAAGGAAGTGATCGTATGACTCCCCCATCCACCGCCGCCACGCTAGGCAGTGCGCGCGTAGAATCAAAGGAATATTTCGAAAAGAGGTCACTCAAAAAAGGGGCAGTAAGCTGGGTTTTGCTTATGAGTCTTGGTGTCGCATACGTGATTTCAGGCGATTTTTCTGGCTGGAACTATGGTATCAGCAATGGAGGCTGGGCCGGAATGGCTATCGCCTTTGTCGTCATGGGCGCTATGTACTTATTTATGGTACTTGGCTTAGCTGAGATGTCTTCCGCTATGCCAACCGCTGGTGCAGGATACGGGTTTGCTCGTCGCGCCATGGGAAAAGTTGGCGGAGCTATAACAGGGTTCGCCATTTTGATTGAGTACTGCATTTGTCCCGCCGCAATTTCTACCTTTATCGCTGATTACGTCCATGCTCTTGGACTATTTGCCGATGTGCCTTCTGCACTTATTATCGGTTTTTTCTTTGTGGTGTTTGTTGGAATTCATCTAATCGGAGTAGGTGAAGCCCTCAAAATTGTTTTCGGCATTACCGCAATTGCTGTTATAGCTCTGCTCGCTTTTGTCTTTGGCATGATCCCTCATTTTGATGCTGCCAACTTATTCAATATTGCACCTGCAGTACCAGGAGGTAGTACCCTGTTTCCTTACGGACTTACTGGGGTAATTGCCGCATTACCATTTGGTATTTGGTTGTTCTTAGCCATCGAAGGTGTTCCCTTGGCTGCCGAAGAATCTTCCAACCCCAAAAAGGACATGCCACGAGGCATCATTGGCGCTATGCTTTTCCTTGTCGTCACGGGCACTTTAGTCTTGGTGTTGACCGCAGGCGGTGCAGGAGCTGAGTTCGCTGGCAGTGCAGCAGCTCCTTTGGTAGATGCTCTTAATTATGTAGGAGAAACTAATATTGCAACTTTTGTTAATTATGTTGGATTAGCTGGATTAGTGGCATCCTTCTTCTCGACGGTATTCAGCGGATCCCGCCAAGCATTTGCTCTTTCCCGTGCTGGCTATCTCCCTAAGTTTCTCTCTGTTACCGGCTCTCGCAAAACGCCTTACGTTGCTCTTGTGATACTAGGTGTAATCGCATTCACTTTGGCAGTTGTTGTACAAGACGGTAGCATTCTTTTGAATATGGCAGTTTTCGCCGCTTGCGTATCATACGTAATGATGAACCTCTCCCATATCATCCTCCGCAAGAAAGAACCTGATATGGAACGCGGGTTTGTTGTCCCTGGAGGCGTAGTGCTCACCTCTATCGCGTTCGTTCTTTCTCTTGTTGCAATTGTTTCTACTTTTGTTGTTGATAGCTTTGCCGCAGGCTGCACACTTCTTGTGCTAGTTGCTCTACTAGCCTACTTCTTCCTGTATTCTCGCAAGCATTTAGTGGGCAATGCACCCGAAGAAGAATTCGCAGCATTAAAGGCCGCCGAAGCCGAACTCAAATAGTGACCATTTAAAAACGCACAGGCAATGCCTCTCATGCGCAAAATGCATCGAGGATGCACGTGCACAATCACACGTACGTTATTTACCGCGGAATTTATCAGGTGCTAAACGGACAGTAAGCAGACAGCCCTGATCCTGTCTCTTCATAAACATCCTCGATGCTGCCTGTGCGTCTATCTCTTACTTGATTTCGGAAAGGACTCCTTATGGTTAAGGCTGTTTTATTTGATTGCGACGGTATTCTTCTCGACTCCATGAATCTGTGGCACAACCTAGAAGCGCATTTAGCATCGCGGGCAAACATTACATTAAATAGCAAACAAATGGATATGCTGAACAGAAATACCCTGCGTCAAACTGTCGAATATTTTTACACAAAATATCGCCTCGAAAATCGCTTCGAAGCACTCTATGCCTACGCATATAACTATCTGCTGAAGCAATACCAAAATAGCGTGACGGCTCGCAAAGGCATTCTGCCAGTCCTCAAGAAACTCAAAAACAAAAATATACGCCTCTATATTGCCTCTTCAAGCCCTGAAAATTTCATTCAGACAGGTCTCCAGAAAAACAATCTGTCGTCGTATTTCGAAGGATGCTTTTCTGCGGAAGACCTTAATAAATCAAAACAGGATACTGACTTTTATCGTTATATCTCATCATCGCTTCATACTGCACCGAATCAGCTCTGTCTCATTGATGATTCCGCATACGCCTTGACCGTTGCGCGCATTGTAGGAATCAACACAATTGGAGTACATGACACCAACATTGCTTCAACTTTTGAGACTCTACGCTTATGCGCCGATTACGCCATCGACGATTTTAGCCAGCTTGATTTTTCATGGTTTGATAATTAAAAGGAGATTATTCTTATGCCTAATCCCGAAGAAAACGTAGGAATCCTCGAGTCTAACAGTTTCGATATGCGCAATCTTGATAGCCTTGATGATTCCTTACGTCCTTTAGTAGCACGACGAAAAATACTTGGCCCATGCTATCGCCTCTTCTATCAAAAGCCCCTTCATCTCGTAAGGGGTTGCGGCACTCGTCTTTTTGATGCAGACGGAACTGAGTACTTGGATATGTATAACAATATCCCCTCTATTGGTCATAGCAATCCCGTCATTACAGAAGCTGTGACAAAACAGCTGCAGCTCATCAATACTCACACCCGCTATGTTCACGAAAACCTTCTCGATTACGCGGACAATCTCATCGCTACACTTCCCTCGGAAATTGATCGCATTATGTTTATGTGCTCAGGCTCAGAAGCGAACGATTTAGCAGTCCGCTGCGCACAGCTCTACACCAATGGAGAAGGCATTATCGTTACCAGCGAAGCCTACCATGGTAATACCGCGCTCATTTCAGGTCTTTCTCCTTCAATTGGAAAAGATGTTCCTATGAGCCTCACCATGCGCATGATTCCTTCCCCAGATACCTACCGATTAGGTAGCGAAGATATTTCCGAATGGATGTGCAATCAAATTACCAGCGCTATTGCTGATATGCGACGTCACGGTATTACCTTTGCCGGTGTTTTGTTTGACAGCATCTTTTCATCAGATGGAGTCATACCCGGCAAACCAGGATTCTTGAAACCTGTTATTGATTTGGTCCATGCCGAAGGCGGCGTTTACATAGCAGACGAAGTTCAACCGGGATTCTGTCGCACTGGCGAGATGTTCTGGGGCTTCGGGCGACACAGTATTGTCCCCGATATCGTAACAATGGGAAAACCTATGGCAAACGGTATAGCATGTTCCGGAATGGCAATAAAGCATGAAATACTTGAAGCGTTTTCCCAAAACAACCCCTACTTTAATACTTTCGCCGGAAATCCTGTTGCTATGGCAGCAGCACAAGCTGTTTTTGATTATCTAAAAGACAACGATATGCTCTTGCACGTAAAAAAGATGGGCGAAAAACTTAAAGCTGAACTTAAAAACATGCAAAACACCTACCCTATCTTGGGAGATGTTCGTGGTAGCGGCTTATTCATCGGTGTAGATATTGTAGAAGCTGGTACCACTACGCCAAATCGCCCCCTTGCCGTGCAACTTATTGAAACGCTTCGCGAACATAGAGTACTTATCTCTCTTTGTGGCCCTTACGGCAATGTGCTCAAAATACGCCCACCACTGGTTTTCAACGACGATGATCTTGACTTATTTATCAATGCTCTCCAGATATCTTTGAAAGAGCTCTCTTAAAAAAACGAGGTTTCCTATGGCTACTAATTTTGATAATCCTGAAAAATTCGCCGAAATAGCGCAGCAAGCTGCTGAACGCTATCCTTTCGAATCACTCGCTGTCAAGCTTTTGGCGTTTTCCGAAAATGCAACATACCTGATCTTTAATCCCATCACAAACGAAAAATACTGCGTGCTACGGGTAGGTCGTCCCGGATATCACACCCTCGAAGAATACGAAAGCGAGATAAGCTGGTTACGCCAGATCAACGACTATACCCCCCTTATTGTTGCCAACCCAATTCCAGCAAAAGATGGAAGCTTCATCCAACAGATTGATGACAACGAAACCAATATCACCTACTACTGTATTGCTACTGAATTTCTTACAGGAGAAACGCTGGAAAACGATAACGCCCCCGATGCCGCTGTGCGTCATTTTAAAACTTTAGGAGAAATTACTGCTTATTTGCACCGTCAAACAGAAATATGGAACGGGACAAAGAACATAAAACGCTTCCATTGGAACACGGAAAATATGATTGGCGAACAGGGAATTTGGGGTAACTGGAAAGACTATCCAGAGATTACACCTGAAGCCGAAAAGAGAATTGATCAATGCTGCAAAATCATTAAGCGTCGCCTTGATAAATACGGAAAAACACCGCAAAACTATGGCGTTATTCATGCAGACCTTCGCGATACCAATATTCTTGTAGATGGGGACGAAATTAAAGTAATCGATTTCGATGACTTCGGATTTGGTTGGCACCTACACGATCTGGCAAGCGCGCTTACTTTTATCGAAGATCGCGAGGATGTACCTGATCTCGTCAACGCTTGGCTTGATGGATATCGAAAAGTTCTTCCTTTTACCGATACCGATTTTGTTGAAATTGACACCTTTATACTACAGCGCCGTATTCAAATGCTTGCATGGATGGGAAGTCATCAAGATTCAACCCCCGTTAAAGGATATATGCAGGGATACATGGACGGAACCATGGAACTTGTCGATCGTTATTTGCGATTATTTGCCTAACCATTCTCAACAAAAGGACTACTCATGAAAGAAATCGAAATAATCATTAACGGAGACAAGCTTGAAAAAGTAAAGCGCGTCTTAGGAGCTTACAGCGATAATGGCATTTTTGTAAACCAGGGTTTTGGATATGGCCATCAACACGGATATCGGCAAGTTTATACACGAGACGACAACCGAGGAGTAAATCTTTTACCAAAGGTATCAGTTCGCACCGTTGTTGCCGACAATAAAGTAGACGCTATTATTGACGAAATGGTAAGCACTCTTGGGAATGCTTCGTTTGGCGATGGCAAGATATTTATCAAAGAAGTTGTTGAAGCTATCCGCGTTCGTACCAATGAACGTGGCAATGATGCCTTGTAGGAAATAAGCTTAAGAACTTTTCCTTATCTCCCTATGGCTGAAGAAGTTTACTTTTAGTTATCTTCTTCAGCCATTTTTTCATGTACAAGAATTGCTTGAGCTATTTTTACTAAAGAGAGTCGCTGGTCCATCGATGTTTTTCTCATAAGCTGATAGGCCTCTTTCTCAGTCAGTCCTTGCTGGATCAAAATCCCCTTAGCTTGGTCGATCAGCTTTCGATCTTCAAACTTTTGTTTCAAGACAGATACATTCTTTTTGTTTTGATTTGCGTATTCATTGCGTATCCGAGCAAAACTAATTTCTTCCGCCAAAGCAGTATCGATAAGGTTCTTATGAACAAAGCCAGCAACACCGCTCTGTATGAGTTTCTGCTTTTCAAGAAGCGAAAGTTTTCTATACACCACGACTATAGGCAATGCTACCTGAAGCCTAATTCGCTCTATGATTTGATTTATTTTTTCGAATTTCCATACAGAAACCACGAGACAAACCGACTTTTCAAGCATGGTCACCGATAGATTTTCGCAGGTTTGATAGCCCACTCCCTCCAGCGCAGAGCGTACTCTACCAATATCGGTATCACCCAAAATCATTATTTGCTCACCCATAGCCAACCGCCACCCTATCTATTTGAGTTGGAATAAGCATATTGGCTTGATATTTCACTGCCATTTCAAGTGATTTTCCACTCCGCAAACTTCTTCTGCGATACCTTGGGCTTCTTATTCTGCATAACTATCCATGATCAGAGGTGCGGCAATATAGACCATGATTTGATCAGTACCTTCCGCAATTTGATTGCCACGGCAGTCTTCCCAAATCGTGCTCACGCGCGCACTTTCGGTATACCCCAGCCCTCCTAAAATCTGCATCGCATCACTTGCGACCTGAGTAGCAGTCTTAGGGATGTAGCGTTTCATAAGAGCAACCGCTAAGCGCTTTTCGCGATGGTTTGTCTCGATCGACCACGCAGCATGATAAAGCATTGCACGCATAGTGCGCAGGCTTACCTCCATATCGGTAAGCATTTGTTCTATCTGCTGGAACTGCCCAATAGGCACCCCGAACGCTTTTCGCTCACGTGCGTTTTCTACCGCATCTTCCATGGCCGCCTGCGCCATACCAAGCGAAGAGGCACACGTAAACACACGCCCGTATTCGAGCAGCCTAAACAGATGACGAAAGCCACCTTTATGTCCTACGAGACGATATTCTGGCTTCAATTCCACCTCATCAAAGGAAACCGAAGCAAACGGCACCATCGACTGGCCAATTTTATTGATAGGAATTGCGCGAATACCGGGTAAATTATGGGGAATAAGCCAAAACGAAAGCGGCGGATATTTATCGCTACCCAAGTTGTCTTTATCGATCGCCGCAACCAAAATACTGGGCGAATATTCCCCGTTGTTTACATAGGTTTTTTGTCCGTTGAGAATAATCTTGCCATCGCGCGTTTCAACTGACGTACTCATGCTCATGGTATCGGAGCCAGCATTTGGCTCGGATACCGCCAATGAAAACATGAGCCTTCCCGTGTTGCGATAATTCTCCAATACCTCAGACACAACACCTTCGTCAGCAAAGCCACTGAGAATCTGTAGGTTAAAAAGGTCGTTTTGGAAGGGCAGAGCCGCACCAGCACAGCGAGAAAGTTCTTCCAAAATAAGTGTTTGTCCCATGATATCGAGCCCACGATGACCATCACTTTGCACACGATCTAAGGCGAAGTAGCGATCAACGAAACCCTTTACCACTTCATCGGGCAAACCTTGATCGCGACGCCACTGAAATACATGGTCTTGCGTAAACACCTCTTCGCCAAAGGCTCGAAAGGTTGCAATAATATTTTTTTGGCTTTCTGAAAGCTCGAATTCCACGGATTTCCCCTCTATCAGTACTTGACGCATATAGTGGCCTATCAATAATAAATCAGCACAACCAATACCCGCAGTACTATGCTCTCGTGTTACGAAAAAAGGATACGGCACTATCACACCGTATCCTATCATCAAGTTTTATAAATTAGCCTTAAAAACCCTAGCGACCCTTCCAGACAGGCTCGCGCTTTTCGGCAAAAGCTGTTGCACCTTCGATTTTATCTTCGCTGGTTTGGGTGATTTTTTCGATCTCTTCCAGGATTTCCCAGCCTTTGGAAGGATACACCACATTTTCACCCATGGTTTCATAGGCGGTTCTCTTCGTGCACTCGATCGCTAAAGGCGCACCCTTGCAGATGAATTCTGCCATCTTGATAGCTTCATCCAAAACCGTACCCGGTTCGACCGCTTTATTGATCAAGAAACACTCCTCGGCTTTTTTCGCCGAAAAGGGCTCGCAGGTAAGCATAAGCTCCATTGCTGGCTTTGCAGGCATCATTTGCATAATACGCATCAACAGGCCGCCACCTGCAGCGGTCAATCCACGACGAGGCTCTGGCAAAGAAAACTCGGAATCAGTTCCTGCAATCGCAAGGTCGCATGCCACTACCACTTCAACGCCGCCACCAAGAATACGCCCATTCGCTGCAGCGATAAGAGGCTTTTTGATATAGCGTTTGCACATTCCCGCAAAACCGCTCTTTTCATATCCTTCTGGTTCGTGATAGGTACCTGCAGCAATTTCTTTTAGATCGCTGCCTGCACAAAAACAATCACCCACGTTCGTGATGATGCCTACACGCAGCGAATCAGTTAGCTCTAAATGATCAAATGCCTGGCAAAGCTCTAACCACATAGCACTGTTGATAGCATTTTTAGCTTCAGGCCTGTTTAAGGTAACGATATAAATTCCGTCACGTTCTTCGGTCAAAATATACTGATATGACATATGGTCCCCTTTCTTTCCCCTGAACAAATCATACGCTGTCATCTCTCTTATGCGCAACAAAAGACCAGATATTTGAGTGACGTGATCCTTGTTGCTGAGTTGTTGTGACAAATGATTATTGGCGAACTTTCATCGGCGAACCATCCGTTAGCGAACCTTCACGGCCACGGCTTCAGGGATTCTCCAGCACACTTGCCTCTCAGGAATTCTCCAGCCCACTTACAAAAAGGTGGGTTATAGGAAAAAATGTGTTGCTAGCGCTTAGTCCCAATCATGTCTGAATGAT
>USIG01000057.1 GCA_900554685.1 uncultured Cryptobacterium sp. | reverse complement strand
GACTGGAACAGCGTGGTATCACTGGATTGGCTATGCATATGCATACGGCATCTATCTGTTTTTTGATTTTGCAGGATATTCACTGATGGCGGTTGGAAGTTCGTATATGCTTGGAATCGAGACACCGGACAACTTCAATATGCCGTTTATCAGCCGCGATATCCGGGAGTTCTGGGATCGCTGGCATATTACACTGTCACACTGGTTCCGCGATTTTATTTTTACAAGATTCGTTATGTACAGTTCAAAGAAGAAATGGTTTTCAAGCCGTCTTCAGAGAGCCTGTGTGGGATTTTTTGTTGACATGGTGAACTGTCATTGCGGTAAAAGACCCCTTCTTTCCCCAGATAATTGCAAGAGTCTAGTTCCTTATAATCGAATCAATTGTAACAAGAGTTCAATATTTTTAAATTCTAAAACCTATATCGTTTTAATACTATTAGTATCAGTTTTGAGAAAGAAAAAAGAAGGTGTCTCGTTCGAGGGCACGCTTCCTTCTTTCGGGAAAAATATCTTCGAGAGAAAGGGAATAATCATGGATACGAAGGTATATGAGCTTCTCAACGATCAGATCAACAAAGAACTGTATTCGGCTTATCTGTATGTTTCTTTTGCCGACTATTACGAAGAAGAAGGCCTTTCGGGCTTTGCTAACTGGTATATGGTTCAGGCTTCCGAAGAACGCGACCATGCCTTAAAGATTCGTGATTATTTGCATGATAATGGTTGCAAGGTTATTCTTGCTCCCATTGCTGCACCTGACGTAACGTTCTCTTCATACCTTGAGCCTCTAGAGGCTGGTCTTGAGCATGAAAAGTATGTAACTTCATTGATCAATGACATCTATGCAGCTGCTTATGACGTAAAAGATTTCCGTACTATGAAGTTTTTGGATTGGTTTATTGAAGAGCAGGGCGAAGAGGAAACCACCGCTGAAGATATGATTACCAAGATGAAGCTGTTTGGCTCTGATGCTAAGGCTCTCTACGATCTTGATCAGGAATATGCAGCTCGTACGGCAACTTCAACAGATACCGCAGAATAGGTTTGTCTAAGCAAGCGCAAGCTGGTAATTAAAGCGATAGGGCAAAGGCAAGGAAGGTGGCAGAGATGAGCGAGGAAACGACGACAAGCGAAGCTCAAAACAAGAAATCTACCGAAGAAAAACTTGCCTTTGCCAAGGAGCTTGGAAATATAGTGCAAATTGGCATTGTGGTTGAAGACATTGAAAAGACCAAGCAAAACATGCGTGATATCTTTGGTCTAGAGCCTGATGCTGGCGGTGAATCGCTGTACCGCAACTGCCTCTACCGAACTGAGGGACAGGTAGTCGACGCGCCTGTTATTTCTGCGTTCTATAATTTCTTTTCTATTCAGCTGGAATTCTTGCAGCCCGTGGGTGATACCCCAACTGTCTGGCGTGATTACCTCGACAAAGGGCAGTTTGGGCTGCACCATATTCGTTTTGACGTTGACGACAACGACCGTATTACCAAGCTCATGGAAGAGCGGGGTATTGGCATTTGGATGGAAGGCCAGTCTCTTATCAACCCAAAGGCGAAATTTACCTACTACGATTCCCTTGATGAATTGGGCTTTGTAATCGAAGTCGTAACGCGCGCTTAGTCGTTAGCGCCTAAAAGCGCGTTCATAATGGTCGACACAAGAGAAATTACTATCGCCGCAACAAATCCTGATCCAAATGAGGCAATTTCTATACCGACGCCAAATAAGGCGCTACTTATTCCTGCTGCGATATAGAGCAAAAGTGTGTTGATGATCAAATAAAACACCCCAAGCGAAATAATCGTAATGGGGAGACCTATTATTTGCAGAATGGGCTTAACGGTCATGTTGAGCAGTGCAATTACAAGCGCAACAATAAGGATGGATCCCCAAGCGGCACCTGTGCCTATGACGTTGATGCCGGGGACAAGCCATGCGGCAACAGCGACAGCAACAAAAATAGCTATAGTACGCAGAATGAATTGCATGAAGAAGCTCCTCAAATCAGGCATTCGTTTACAATAAACACGCTATCAAAGAACTATTTCTTTTCGCAACAGTTCCCAGCTAATTGTTGATGGTTGGTAAAAGAGAGAGGCATTGCATGATCGTCACGGTCGAGCAAACGATTCAAACCCATAAGCTTTTTGGAGCAGCAACTCCTGTGATCCTGATGGTTTCAGGTGGGTCTGATTCTACGGCGCTTGCATATCTAATGCATGATCTTCATCAGCGCAATTTAGTAGGCCAGCCGGCTATTCTGCACGTGAATCACAAGCTAAGGGGGCTCGACGCTGATAAAGACCAGGCTTTCGTGCAACAGTTGGCAGAAAAACTGGGCATTCCGTTTTTTGCGTGCGAAATAAACGTTGCTTCTCTTGCGCAGGAAACGGGAGGCAATATAGAGGCAATTGGTCGCAGTGAGCGCTATGTTGCTGCAGAACAGGCACTTGAAAGTTTGTGTCGACATGAAATGGTACCAATTTCAGAAGGGCGCATTGTAACGGCGCACACTCAAGATGACCGAGTGGAGAACTTTTATATGCGCTCAATTGTGGGCACCGGTCCCGGTGGCTTTCGTTCTATGCTCTATCGCAATGGCACTATCGTTCGTCCCTGTTTGGATGTATCGCGCGAACAGCTGCGCGAATATTTAAGCCTTCTTCCCGAAGATCAAGTGGTTCTTGATGAGGAAGGCCATCGTTGGCGTGAAGATGCTACCAATGCTCATACCGATCGTTTTCGTGCCTATGTGCGTCATGAAATAATCCCGAAAGCAAAGGCGCGCAATGCTCATTTATTGGATACGCTTTGTCGGACCATGAATCTGATTGCCGATGAAGATGATTATTTAGACGAGCTAGCACGGAATGCAACGCAGGAAAACCTTGAGTGGATAGGCAAGGCGGATTCTTCTTCGTGGGAAGGCTGCTTGTTCAAGCCCTCATTTGGCAAGGTTGCACGTCCTTTGCAGCGTCGCGGGGTGTTGGCTGTGTTGGAAGTGCTTGTAGGCCGCGATACTCGTATTGAATCGTCAGCAATCGAAACGCTTCTTTCGGCTTTTGATGATGAGGGCAACCCTCGAAGCGGGTTTGTTGCTAACATTCAAGGGAATCTTGCCGTAAGCGCAAATAAGCGCGGTGTTTTGGTGGAACCTATGGCAACATTTCGCGCTCGACGTAAACCGAATAAACCGAATAAAGCGGTCTCCGATCAAAGAGACTAGCCTTATACCTATAAAGATAACGATATCCCCTTAAGGAGTATGTATGGCAACCGTGTCAGTTCCTGTAAATGTAATACTTGCTTCTAAAAGCCCCCGTCGAAAGAAACTGCTTGAAGATGCAGGCGTGAAGTTTACGGTGTTTACTGGTTCAACTGAGGTCGATGAATCTCTCGAACCTGATTTGCGCGCACAGCCAGCCGAGGCGGTAAAAAAGCTTGCCGAGAGAAAAGCGGGTGCCGTGGTGCAGGAAATTTTGGCACAAAACCCCGTAGGGCTGGGCATTATCATCGGAGCGGACACGACCGTGGTTCTCGATGGCGAAATGTTTGGCAAGCCCTACAGTGCTGATCATGCACGAGAAATGCTTGCACGTCTTTCGGGCCGAACTCACGAAGTTATTACGGGTGTTTCGGTATGGATGGTTTTGCTCAACGAAACGGAAGAAAACGGTGGCGATGGCAAGGTGTCTTTGGCTTTTCGCTCCTTTACTGAATCAAGCTATGTGACGTTTAAAGAACTTTCCAAAGAAGATATCAACGCCTATGTAGCAACAGGTGAGACGATAGATAAGGCCGGTGCCTACGGCATCCAAGGCAAAGGCGGTGCCTTGGTGGAAAAGTATGAGGGCGATTTCAACAATATTGTGGGGTTGCCGGTAGATACGCTGCTTAAAAATTTCCCCGACATTTTGAAGGAAGCAATTGAAGCAGAAGTGGTAGAACAGTGAAGATTTACTGCAAAACGATGACAGCAGTATTTCAAATTAACGTGTTAGGCCTGGTTTTGTTACACTAAGCTTCGTGTATTTGTAGACAATGTGCCTTAGGGTGGAAAAGAGGCTTGTTGTGGAACAACATCCCGATTTGGATAGAGTTCTTTTTACGGAAGAAGAAATTCGCAACCGCGTAAAAGAAATGGGTATGAGCATTACTCAGGACTACGCAGGAAAAAGCATTGTAGTTATTTCAGTGCTTCGTGGCGCTGCTATTTTTATGGCTGATCTTGTTCGGGAGATTAATCTGCCTATCGAAATGGACTATATGGCTATTTCTTCTTATGGAAATGGAGCAAAAAGTTCCGGGGTGGTTCGTATCCTGAAAGACTTAACCTGCTCCATCGAAGGCAGACACGTACTGATTGCAGAAGATATTTTGGATAGCGGTCTTACCCTTCGCTATTTGATGAAGAATTTGGAATCGCGCAATCCTGCTTCGCTGCAAGTCGCTACGCTTCTTCGCAAAGACACACCTAATCAGGCTGATATACCTTGCAAGTACATCGGATTTGAATGTCCTGATGAATTTATTGTGGGATACGGTCTTGATTATGCAGAACGGTATCGAAACTTGCCTTGTATCGGAGTTTTGAAACCAGGAATAATTGAGTAAAATCAACAATGGTTTAAAGAGGGTGATTGAAAGCTGTTGGGTAGGGGCAGAACGCATTCGATGCACCTTACGTAATAGCTTGAATTCCTTGAGAACCATCTAAGAGGTTATTGGAAGATAAGGAATAAAGCACTTTATGTCACAAACTCCCAATCCAAAAAACCCCAAAACGCCGAAGGGGAACAATCCGAAAGGGTTTAAGCAACCTAATCGAACCAATATGGTCACCATTGTGGTGTTTATTATTATTGGTATTTTCTTCGTGTTCATGATGGCACGTACTATGACGTCAGCTACAGGCGTTACACAAACTGATGAACTGCAGACTTCCGAATTTATGCAGGCGGTAGATCAGGGTCGTGTAAGCACCGCAGTTTACGATACAGGCTCCTACACCATTACCGGTAGCTATTATCCTGCTGCTACAGCAGGTGGCGCTTCGGCTGATGCGTTTAATGAAGCCTTCGATGCGCTCAATTCTGAACTGGGAACTATGACCAATGGCTCTGCTCGTTTAAATATTGTCAAAACGCAGCAGCTTGCGGTTGCAAACTTAGGTTCGGAACATAACTACACCGTAACGTGGGTTGGTCAGGATTCTCTAGGTCAGCTTATGGCGGCACATCCTGAAATCCAGTACAGCGTTCGCCTTGCATCGCCTTGGGGCTCTATCCTTGCCTCTATCTTGCCTATCTTGATCATTGCGGGCTTGCTTTTGTTCTTCTTCTCGCAGATGAACAAGGCAAACAATTCGCAGATGTCGTTTGGCAAGGCAAAGTCCAAAGACTATGTTGAAGAACATCCCGACGTCAAATTCTCTGACGTTGCCGGTGTTGATGAAGCGGTAGAGGAAATGCAGGAAATTAAAGACTTCCTGGAAAACCCCGCTAAGTATCAATCCTTGGGTGCAAAAATTCCGCGCGGTTGCTTGCTGGTGGGCCCTCCGGGCACTGGTAAAACCTTGCTCGCTCGTGCGGTTGCCGGCGAGGCAGGAGTTCCATTCTTCAGCATTTCTGGTTCCGACTTTGTAGAGATGTTTGTTGGTGTTGGTGCTTCTCGTGTTCGCAATCTGTTTAAGAAGGCAAAAGAAGCAGCACCTTCCATTATCTTTATTGATGAAATTGACGCAGTTGGTCGTCAGCGTGGTGCCGGTCTTGGTGGCGGTCACGACGAACGTGAGCAAACGCTTAACCAGCTGCTGGTAGAAATGGACGGTTTTGAGGCCAACGATTCAGTTGTGCTGATTGCGGCAACAAACCGTGCCGATGTTCTTGACCCTGCACTGTTGCGTCCGGGACGTTTTGACCGTCAGATTGTTGTTGATGTTCCTGACGTAAAGGGTCGCGAGAAGATCTTGAATGTTCATGCGGCAAACAAGCCCTTAGATGATGATGTGGACTTGGTAAGTTTGGCTAAGTTGACCCCGGGATTTTCTGGTGCGGATCTTGCCAACCTGCTCAATGAAGCAGCCATTCTTACGGCTCGTCGTAATAAGCGTGTTATTTCCAACAAGGAAGTTCAGGATTCAATGGAGCGCGTTATTGCAGGTCCTGAACGAAAGGGACGCGTACTGGACAAGCAAACGCGTACCACGATTGCTTACCACGAATCCGGTCATGCGTTGGTGGGTCACTTGCTGGAAAATGCCGATCCTGTCCACAAAATTTCAATTATTTCTCGTGGTCGCGCGTTGGGTTATACGCTTTCTATTCCTGATGAGGATAAGGTTTTAAATAGCCGCAACCAGATGCGCGATGAATTGGCAGTGTTCCTTGGTGGTCGTGTTGCAGAAGAGTTGTTCTGCGATGACATCACGACGGGCGCTTCTAACGACCTTGAGCGTGCAACGAAGATGGCACGTTCCATGGTTACCAACTACGGCATGAGCTCCGAACTTGGTGTTCAGGTGTTTGGTCAGCCTAACCATGAGGTCTTCTTGGGCCGTGATTATGGCAATACTCAAGATTATTCTGATGACACCGCTCGTCGCATTGATGATGAGGTAGCACGCATCATGAAAGAAGCTCATGATCGTGCTGAAGAGATCCTCTCGTCTCGTCGCGATCAGATGGATTTAATGGCTTCCGTTTTGCTTGAGCGCGAAACCATTGATGGCGAAGCATGTCAGGCATTGCTTAACAATCGCTGGGATGAATATCTTCAGAAGGAAAAGCAAGAAGCTGAAGCAAAGAAACTTGCCGGTGGCGATGAGGCTTCAAATGGTACTCAGAGTGATGGTCAAAACGGCTCCGGTTCTGCCTCCGGAAATTTCCCGGCTCCTACCGGTCAGCCTGTTGCTCCCGCTTCTGGTCAGGGTGGTCAGGGAAATCAGCCTATGATGTCTGCACCTGTTGAGGCGGCGCACACTTCGGCACCTTCTTATCCTACCCAATTACCTCCTTCGGCAACGAACCCTTCGCGCCCTAGGCGTCCGATGCCCATTGATTTGGTAACGGTTCATCATGACGAGCCGCAAAACACGGGAGCAGCACAGGCTGGAGCAGGACAGGTACAAAAAGCGCTTCAGCAGCCACAATCTCAACAGATGGCACAGCATGCTGATCCACAGACCGAAGAAGGTAAAACAGAAGGCAGCCAGGATGGCGCTGCAGCTCGCAACTAGACGTACGAGGTTAGAAACAAGAGATGGTATACGCCCCGAGCAAAATGCTCGGGGCTTTTTGGAGGACGAACTTATGATTTGGCGTTGTGGTTCTTATTCGTTTGATTCCCGAACTCCTGTGATTATGGGAATCCTTAACGTTACGCCTGATTCCTTTTCCGATGGAGGCTCTTACGCTTCTGTTGATGAAGCGGTTCGCGCGGGTCTCAAAATGGTTGAGGAGGGAGCCCTCATTATTGATGTGGGTGGAGAATCTACCCGCCCTGGCGCAAGTCCTGTAAGCGTGGAAGAAGAGCTTTCTCGAGTCGAGGAAGTGGTGCGACGCCTTGCTGTAGAAAACGTTTGCGTGAGCATCGACACTCGTCATGCGCAAGTGGCAAAGGCATGCGTTGAGGCAGGGGCAAGCATCATCAATGATGTCACTGGTTTTCGCGATCCTGAAATGGTAGAAGTCGCCACCTCTTGCGATGCAGGGTTGGTGGTTATGCACATGCAGGGGGATGATCCTCGTACTATGCAGGATGAACCACACTACGATGATGTGGTTGATGAAGTGGTAACCTATTTAAAGCTTCGTGCCCATTCTTTGGAGCAGGCGGGCGTAGATCGTGACCGCATTTGTTTAGATCCTGGTCCTGGGTTTGGCAAAACCGCCAAACAAACTATTGAGCTTATGCGCAATTTCCAGGAATTTGCCCGACTGGGCTATCCTCTTATGGTGGCAGTTTCTCGTAAGAGCTACATTGGCTATGCCTACCATATCGAGGACCCCAAAGAGCGCGATGACGCTTCAGCGGCTGAAGCACTTCTTGCTTGTGAGCTTGGTGCTTCGGTAATTCGTACCCATAATGTTCCTCTTACCGTTACCTCTGTCGAAGAAAACCTGCGTCCCTACGTGTTTATTGGCATGGGTTGCAATGTGGCGCTTGTTGCAGATGAAGGTGAAGAGCTTGAGGGTAAAAAGGCAATGCTTAATCAGGCGATTTCTGATATGTGTATGTTGCCCGATTCGCAGATCATCGATGTTTCAAGCTTCTATGAAAGCGAACCTGCGTATTTTGAGGACCAGGACACCTTTGTGAATGCAGTGGTGCTTTTGCGCACAGGGCTTCCTCCTCAAGAGCTTCTTCGTTATCTGCAGGCAATCGAGCAAAGCTTAGGGCGTGTTCGTGAGCAGGAAAATGGTCCGCGTACCTGCGACTTAGACATTCTTGACTATCAGGGGTATGTGTGTGACCACGAAATCCTTACGCTGCCTCACCCTTTATTGCACGAGCGAGATTTTGTCGTGAAGCCTCTTCTGGAAATTGCTCCACGTCATGAGCTGGCAAACGGGAAGAAAGTCACGCTTGAAAGCGTTACGATAGGTAAGGCATGGAAGTGCTAGAGCCCCTTTGTGTTCCGCTTGGTAAAAGCACTTTTAGTTGTGGTTCTGATGCTCATTTGAGTGCGTCAGACGATTCGCCCACTTCGGCTTTTCTTGATACGTCATTTTGGCGTATCAAAAGTTATGGCTGCGTTGAATCAACCAATCTCTTTATAAAAGATGCTCTTGCTCAGAGTACCGAAGAGGGCTTGTGCGTGGTGGCTCTTCAGCAAAGTGGCGGATATGGACGCCAAGGGCATGCATGGAAAAGTCCTTTAGGTGGCCTGTATACCTCGTTTGCGCTCTATCCCCTGCGCCGAGGAGTAACGCTTGATAAGCTGCCTTTGTTAAGCCTTGTGATGTCGGTTGCTCTGCGAAGAGCCTTGCGGTATTTCTGCGATGATTCGCAGCTTGCTATCAAATGGCCAAACGATGTCCTTTTCAAAGGGGGAAAGATTGCCGGCATATCGCTTGAAGCGGTTTCGGGAGGCGTATGTGTTGGCATTGGGATCAATGTTTTCTCTTTTGAAGATTGTGCTGCAGATGCGTTAGGAAAATACCGTCCTTCCTATGTGTGGGATGCGCAGATCGATAGCGTTGGGGGAATTCAGCTAGACCTTCAGCCAGGAGATGCGCAAAATGACGGAAGCATTCAACCTTGTAAGCAAAACGCTCAAGATCAACCGACCGATTTGAATTCTTTGCAGCGATCACTTATGGTGCAGCTTTTGATGCGTATGCTTTATGAAGTGCAGCAGTGCTATGAGGTATGGTGCGAAAAAGGCTTCGAGGAATTTCTGGATGAATATCGAGCACACATGGCCTTTGTTGGTGATGGGGCTACTCTTGAGGCCTTAGATGGATCGGTGTTTGCCGAAGGCACAATTATAGGTGTTGATGGCGAAGGTAAGCTACTTATAAAGACCACCTCAGGGCAAAGTGTTGCAGCACATTCTGGCGAGGTTCATGTACGTACTTTACGCACAGCCAAAAATAAAGCCGAACACGACTAGTAAATATCTTCCGTCTCGTAAACATTCCCATCTCTGGGGGCATACTAGAACACTGGAGCATACTAGAACAGAAGCGCTTTGATGCCAATTGCTATAAGAACAATGCCGCCAAGTATGGTTGCGCGTTCTCCTAGCATGCTGCCAAAACGTCTTCCAAGAACAAGAGCAATACAGCACATAAGAGCTGTGGTTAATGCAATAAGACTTGCCGCCAATACGACGTTTACGGAAAGGGCGGCAAAACTTACTCCGACGGCTAAGGCGTCAATGCTTGTTGCGATTGCTTGAAGTCCAAGGACAGAGAGCGGCAAAACTTGTTTGCTGGAATTTGACGAATTGTCAGAACTTGGTGAATCGTTAGAACTTGA
>USIG01000056.1 GCA_900554685.1 uncultured Cryptobacterium sp. | reverse complement strand
CCATGACCCAGACCTTCATCGACTCCATTATTATTTGCTCTATGACCGGTCTTGCGCTTGTGATGACCAACACCTACAGCATCCCCGGACTCGAAGGAGCTGCCGTTACCAGCGCTGCCTTCCAGGCAGGATTGCCTTTTGTTCCACCTGAGATTGTTTCCTTTATTCTGATGATTTGCCTAGCACTATTCGGCTTTACTACCATCCTCGGCTGGAGCTATTACGGCGAACGCTGTCTTGAGTATTTCAGCAACCGCAATGCAAAAGCAGTAAAGGTCTATCGTTGGCTCTATATTGCATGCATTTTCATTGGCCCCTACATGACAGTATCCGCCGTTTGGACTATCGCTGATATTTTCAACGCCTGCATGGCAGTTCCTAACATGATCGCTGTTTTAGCGCTATCGGGCGTAACAGCTAAAGAGGCACGCAACTACCTGAAGCGTCTAAAGGATGCTGGTGGCGATGAAAGCAAGATGGCTCCCCGCCCTGATGATTCCGAAGACTGGAAGACTCCAAAAGCTGTAGCCAATAAACAAATGGAAGAAACTTTTGCCGGATAAGAAAAACGCAAGACAAACGAGCAGCTGCAAAAGATCTTCTTAAAGCAAAACAGGCGCAGATCACGGCAACGAATTGCAGCATGAATCACGACGCGGGTACAACGGTGGCTCGCGTCGCGGCAGCAACGGTAAATTTCGACGCGGCTCCAACCCGTAATCATAGATTAGAGATTCGCAAGTTCATAACCGTATGTGATCATGCACTGCAGATTTCTTACCATAAGCGACTCCAAGGTTAAATCACCTTGGAGTCGCTTTCATCATTCGCCACTGCCGTCAATGCTGCCATTTTGAACATCATTGCTTCAGGCACCTTTCTGTACGCTACGGCGCAAATCTGCTAGCCCATCCAGCTTTGCCTATTCACGCAGCCTTACTCGCCCACACAGTTTCACTGATCTATCAAGCTTTACTCGCCTACACAGATTCACTTGCCTATCAAGCCTTGCTCACCCAGCAAGCTTCAACCTCTCTCCTCGACAGTTTTCGGATAGCTCTTTCTATAACAGTTTCTGAATACGTGCTTTTATGAAATTTTGCATTTTTTACCCCTAAAAATGTCAAGTAGAAGAAGAATTGTATAGACTTCCCAGAGCTACTAACCAATCAAAAGAAAACGCATGTAACGAAGCAAGAAATAGTTGGAACAAACGCATTAAGTACAGCTTTTTCTCGATTCACTGCATCTTCTTGAGCTAAACAATCTATGCAATTCTTGCCTTACTCGACAAAAACACCCCTAAAAAGTGAAAATTTCAAAAATTCCCCGAACAGATACCTTAAATAACCACTCGGAACAATCGCTCGAGATAACTATCCAAAAACAGCTGCCTGAGGTATATGTCCGAAATAACTATACAGAGCAGCTACCCGAGTCATATGTCCGAGACAACTGCTCGAAACAACTGACCGGGATAACCACCTGGGATAATTGCCTTAGAAAATCACCCTGATCAAATATTGAATATTCAAGGCTTTAAAGCACTCAAAGACAGACGCAATACCGATAGTAGGTATGAGTTTCTTTCATATGAGAAAGATGTGCGCTTCTTTTCACCTTTATGTGAATTAGAGCCACTAGCATTAAGTTATGAAACTCTACCTTGGATATACCTCAGCTCTTGATTATTGGCGTCAAAACGATCTAGATAGCCATGCGCAAATAATAAGGAGCGATGCAGCATCATTTGCAGCCCCTAATCGCCATGTCATAGAAAAGGCTCAGACAGAACTTTCAATTACTCACCCGCCTTTTCATGTTGTCGTTTCAAGCCCAGCAAAAAGGCGCGCCATGACAAACATAATCTGCCACGCTACAGGAAGCACAATTCCCAAGAGTTCCTTTATAAATCACTCGCCCCATGTTGCTATTAGTTCTCCCGAAGCATGTTTTCTCCAACTCGCAAACATAATACCGTTCATTGATTTAATCCAAGTAGGATTCGAACTGTGCGGAACGTATGCTCTTGATCCAAAATCGGGCACCCTTCTAGTACGGGAAAAGCGTACCAGCACTCAACTTTTAGCAAAATATCTGCAGAAGGCAACCAAGGCCCATGGCCTGGTTAAAGCTCGTCGTGCACTGCCATTTATCTGCGATAACTCCGCGTCACCCATGGAAACGAAACTGACACTTTTGTTATGTCTGCCCACCTTGTACGGAGGCTATGGACTGCCAAAACCACTGCTAAATAAACCTCTCGAGGTCGACGAAGGATGGCGAACTAAAACCTATCGATGCGACCTAACGTGGCTTCTTTCAAAAACCGACAAGGGAAAACAACACAGGTTAGCACTAGAATACGACAGCAGCGCATTCCATAGTGGCCTAGAGAAAATGCACCTCGATTCGAAGCGGCGAGTTGCCATCGAATCGGAAAACATCCACGTATTATCAATCACCAAACAGCAGGTATATGACGATAGGGCTTTTGATCATTTAGCAAAAGTGGTCGCAAAATACTTAGGAGTTAGACTACGAAGCGACCGCAAAGATTTCTTCGCGCGGCAGCAGAAGTTAAGAAAAGATATGCAAATGCTTTGTTGATAAGCCGTTCACCTGCACTCGAATACCTATAATAAGAAGGCTTTTGGATCAATTTAGGGGCTTTATTGTGCCCTCATTACAGTGAGCTAAACTTAGTAAAAGAAGGTGCTTGAAGTAAGCGCCCCAAAGCAAATGACAAAACACCGTATACAAAACTGGGGCACAACCCTTAGCTTTGTCTAAAAACGGCTTTGCACAAAACGCAGCGTAAACGACACCGAAAGGAGGCGCAATGATAACCACCACATGTGATGAAAATTCTACGCGCCCCCTTGTTATCGTTACTCACGCTTCGGTCGGATCGGGCCATCGCAGCGCTGCTCAAGCCATATCTCAGGCCTTAGAAGATTTATGCGGAAAGCATCCCAACCTACCCGAAGATACTGAAATCGCAGTTTTGGACATCCTCGATTATGGCTATGTAAAGTTTGATGGAGACAAAACAGCAAACGTCACGGTAGTGTTTAATTCTCTTTACGACTTCACCTGGCATCATGCCTTTACAGGACGTCTGCTTTGGGCAGGCGGCTGGGGTTGGTCGCCCTGTATGTTCAAGCCTTTTACGAAATTAGTAGAAAAGCGCAAGCCAATCGCTATTATCGCAACGCATATTGTCGCTGCAAATGCTGCAGTTGCCGCACGCATGATAACGCGACAAGAATTCCCGATGGTATGCGTTCCGACCGACTATGGCGCCGAAGGCTTGTGGCCGCATCTCGATTGCGATCTGTTTTGCTGTGCTGATGACGAAATGGTCAAAGAGCTCAAACCCCGAAAAGTGCCCGACAGTCACATAAAAGTGACAGGTATTCCTGTTCGTAAGGGTTTTTCAGAACCATGCGATAGAGATGCCGTGTTGGACAGATTTGGCTTACCTCATGACAAAATTAACGTCATTGTTATGGCAGGTGCCCGTTTGCCTCAGCCCTACATGCCGTTTCGAGAAATCGTCAATAAGATTCTTCCTCGGTTATCTGACTTCCCTAAGATGCATTTCGCCATTCTTGCAGGAGCAGACGAAGAGTACGCCACTAAACTGCGCGAATTTTTTGCCGAACGAAATATCACTAACGTGACGGTTTTTAATTACATCGAAGATATCCCAGGGCTTATGGAAGCAAACGATATGATCATCGCCAAATCAGGAGGCTTAGCTACCACGGAATGCCTGTGCGCGCGTTTGCCCCTTATTCTCGTTGGCAAATCATATGGCCAGGAACGCGCAAACACCCTTACGGTTACCGCTGCAGGTGCTGCAGTAAAAGCCGAAACTTCCGAAGAACTTCTGGCGGAATTAGAAACCATCCACGCAAATCCCGATCGGCTAGACACCATGCTTTCTGGCGGTGAATCTCTGCGTCGCCCCTATGCGGCACGCGACATTGCCACGACGACGCTTGATTTGGTCGGCAAGATAAAACCTCCCAAGCGCCACTTCGCAAAAGTGTACTGGGGTAAAAAGCCCTATCGCGTCCGATAGCCTTCAGTAAGCTCAGGGCCTTAGTTGACACTATGCAGACCCGACACTACGCAAACCCAGCACTGCGTAAACCCTTCACTACGATGATTCAGCACTGCGTGGACCAGGCACTACGCAAACCCGACACTGCGTGGACCAGGCACTACGCAAACCCGGCGCACTACGATGACTCTAGTACCCCGCAAATACTGGTACTAGTTCCCAGATCATGCCATAAGGTAAGTGCCACCTCTCCCGTATCAAACACCTGCACCAAAGGTGTAAGAGAGGCTAGGGCTGAATTTGGTTTTGCTAGATTTGGCTCCGATTTCAACAAACTTGAATTCGATTTAGGCAAATTTGGATCCGGCTTAGGCAAACTCAAATCTGGTTTCGCTGCATTTATATCTAAGCTCGATAAACTTAAATCGGACCCTGTTGTATCAGCATCATCCCCAGCGCTGTTTTCATTTTGGGAAGACAGTGGCAACACTTCGGCAGTAATATCAACAAAATGCTCCACAAAAGTAGGGTTGTAATATACCCGCTTTGGATCTTCTAAAAGCGCTCCGTAATAGATATCCGCCTCTACAAGATCCTGAAACAGATGGCTGCCATAGGAAAGTTCAGGAGAATAGCCAGCCTCAGAAGAAGCAACTTCGCATATTCCCATAAGGTTACTTACATCAGCAAAGGAGACAGGAACGCCAAGCTCCGGCGAAGATGTTCCGATGCGACCCGGCACAAGAAGCAAACAGTTTTTATCGGTTCCTCGGAAATGCTCGTTCACAAGCCCTATAAGGCGCGCAACAGTAGGCTTTTCAATGTGCGGACACTGATAATAGCGAAGAGGATCTACCCGTATCACCACATCAATTGGGGCTACGCGCGATTTACCCATAGCGCATTGCTTGATACTAAAAAAGGTATCTTTCTTAGAAAGTGAAGGCAGATCGATACGCTTGCCTGATTGCAATAAATGCAAAGGGCGACACTGCAACAAATTAACAGCAAACGTATTGTCTTTGCCCACATTAACGGTGTATTCGATATCCACAGGATGCTCGTAGCATTCTTCCAAGGTCGAAAGCAGCCGCGCCATCAAAGTAGTGAATTCGCGATTTTCAACAAGACCCTGGCAGGAAGCAAACAGAACAGGACGGAATTGACCACGCTCACGCAAACGACCTTCGGCCTCTCGATCATGTTCGAAAATTGCTTGCTTGGCAAAAGGAGGAAGAAGATCGACCAAATCGAGAACATCGCATTCCGTTACCGCGCGCTTTTCAAGATCAAGCACATCAGCATTGTGCTGAGAATAGCGATGCTTATCCGCCCAGCTTTGACTCGTTTGAGCAAGAGGTTTATCGAGACTGACAATTCGCGGATAGTCCGACTGAGTTCGATCAACCGCCTTTGTTCCAAGCCCAGCGACAAGACGCAGCATACCCGCACTAGGATCGAGCGAATCGGACCAACGATACGTGCTGTGAGAATAACCAACGCCTGCAGCGGTTGGCATAAACAAATGGTGCCCATAATGAGAACCGCTCACTCGCATAACCAGAAGCGCCATTTGCTCTTCTTTGCGATCGAGCCCATTGCGACGACGATATTCAAGAGCAGAAGGATTCATCGTTGACGCATAAACCTGCCGCACTGCCGATTCAAAAGCAGCCAAACGCTCTTCAGGAGAGCCGATATTTGCGCAAAACACAGAATCGTATTTTCCAGCAAAAGCATTGTCAAAGCCGTCCTCGAGAAAACTACTTGAACGCACAATAATAGGAGCTTGTCCGTAATAGTCCAGGATACGCATAAAGTGCTCGCGGATTTCTTCGGGAAAAGACCCCCTGAGTAAGCCTTCTTTAAGAGCAGGTGCTTCGTCGATGAACCCTTCTTCACTTCTCTGTCTGATGCGTATAGTCCATAAATCATTGGCAACTAAGTAAGAATAGAAGACATCGGAACCAAGATAGAACGAATCGTGCGGTTCAAGATGCTTATACACTTCAGGCTGCTGAAGCTGGATCATTTTTCGCGCAAGCAGCATGCCGCAAGCTTTGCCACCAATAATTCCAGTACCCACCATATGATTGCGCACCTCAAAATAGTCGGTGGGCTCGAAATACCGCTTGACCATTTCACGCATTTTAGGATCTTTAGAGATCATCATATTGCACATCTTTGTGCAGGTAGCAGTCGTTAACGTGCCCTGCTTGAAATCTGCCTGAGCTGCCGCAAAGAAACGGTCCCAGCTATCGGTGTTGCGATCGGGCGCCGCCTGAGCTTCTTTGCCCGCAAGTACATAAAATTTGCTCGCCTCCATGCCATCAGTCAGCGTAAAAACTTCCTTTGTTTTCGGAGAATACCGATGTGCAAGAAACATGGTTTCGCTATAGCGATTCCACATCTTAAGCGGATGAATATAGAGATCCTCGTTGAGGGATTTTCCCTCGCAAGAATCTTCCTCAGGCGACGAATATACATCGATCAGAACCTGAGTGGTGTCGCGAATTTTTGCGATGGTTTGAAACGAGTGTCCACCACGGATAATGGGAAAATAAGCAACCGTATCGAGCTCAAATAGATAGGGGCATGTTACACGAAAGAAGTTCCCCATCATAAGATCGGCAGACCACGCAGCCTGCAATTCACTTAGACAGTCAAACACATAGCAGGCCTCGCGTCCTTCTTTGGTTATTATTTCGCGCACCTCAATCGTAAATGCCTCAAACCCTTTATGAGGATTGAGCTCATAGATGGTGACCCCTGGCTGCGGCTTGACAAGGGGCTCGTGGGAAGCGAAGCGCACATAGATCATGGGGCGTTTATCTGAAACGCATTGTTCTACGAAAGGTTCCACAAAAGCCGGAAAATTATCAAGCGAAGAAAGCTGCCATACTACGTTGTCTCCTAGTCGAATGTTGTCGAACACGGAGTCAAGCTCAGGGATACCGCATGAGATACGATCAAATGCTGCCATATCAAAATCCTATCAATAGAAAGGTCTGACTTATGGTTCTGCTTGGTATTACATGAGGAATTTGAAAATGTCGCGCTATCGAAATATTGACGAACATCATCGGGCGTTAACGAACGCTAGAACGCTAACGAGCATTGTCGAGCGTATCGAACGTTGTCAAGCGCTCACGAGCGTCATCAAACGTATCGAGCTTTATCGAGACGCACTTGCAAAGACAATCCGCACATGAAATCAAGCATATAGCCTGATCGTAGGGTTACTGTGTTTCGCGCATGTGAACGGTTGCGAACAGGTCGAGGACGCCTTCTTAAAAGCTGGTAAGCGATCAGCCTGCGCTCTGCCTGCACAAAAATTAGGCAATTGGATGCTGGTAGCTGATCACTGCCCGTACCTACATGAGCAGCCGGCGCTCTTTATGCGATCAATCAATCACCATACGCTGCACGTACACATCATTTCTCAATTCACGAGCATGTTCAGACGAAAGCTTCCCAGCGCGTTGGGCTAATTTAATGAACTCAAGCTCGCGCGATAACGCAGCATCCTGAATATCGTCGACCGCTTCGTTGACGCGATTTGCTGCCAGCATATGCGCTTGCAAACCCTCAGCATCGATATCTTCGTCTTCATAGATAGTGCTTAGGGCTTCGGAAAATGCATTTGCCTGCTCATAGAGTTCATCACATCTTTCAACTAAAGCACGAGCCTGCTTGGCAACATCATCGCTGGCAAGAGGAAGCAGATCGCGAATACGATCGGCATAGCGTTTCATCACTATTGCCGTTGCGGGTTCATCCACATTTTCGGGCAAGGCATCAATCGATGCTGCCGTTTCAAGAATCGATCCCGCTATCGCGCTTTTCGCAGCTGTTACAGGCTCGCGCATCACTGCGCCTGATGGCTTCTTTGCAGATGCTGCGGGCTCACGCATCGCTCCGTCTGTTAGCTTCTTTACGGACGCTGCGGGCTCACGCATCGCTTCACCTGTCAGCTTCTTTGTAGACGCTGCATCCCCACTCGCCATATCATCTGCTGTTTTTGTGGTAGATACTACAGTTTCGCTCGCTGGCTTAGTCGTTGGACTTTCGATAGATTCGTCCGAAGTGTCCTTCAGAACCTCTTCACCATAATTTTCAGTCAAGCTCCCCAAAAGATGTGAAGCCGCATCGCTTAATTTCACCTCAGCAGGATTAGTCAGACGCTTTGAAATATTTTCGGCGACAAACTCCAAGGGGGCATTGGTTCGAGCACGATCGCGCGAGTCTTTCAAGTCTCGTTCATCAGAATTATCAAGCGCTTCTAGAGCCTGCTCCCCCGTAACTGCTCCTGTTAGATGCGCATCGGCCTGAATGGCGTTAATAACACTCGTAAGCACTGATATTTCGGCATCCGCATAACCTTTTGTACGTTTTTCGAGAGGCTTTAAGGACACCAGCTTTCGTACCGCAAAATTTGCAAGCACCATCGTGCAAACAATAACACCCGAAGCCAAAAACAGGAGTTCAGCGCGCATAGGAAACGCATCCCCTGACGCTACGGTAAGCGGTATCGTGAGAATAAGCGCCAGAGTTACGCCACCTTTAGGACCGGCAAAAGCCATCCCCAAAGTGCCTTTTAAATTTCTTTTCGAAAAACAAATGCGCAGAGGTTTGCCACTGCGGGAAGTGTGGACTAAATCCATGCCAAGAATCCAGCAGAAGCGAACCGCCTCCAATACAAAAGTGAGAGCGAAAACAGCAAAAATAAGAAGGGCTGCATCGATCGAGCCACCCTGCATAGCAGGAATAAGAACGCTGGGTAGCTGTATCCCTAATACAACAAAAATTACTCCATTTAGCACGAATTCGAGGGTCTTCCAAACGCTTGATGCCTGGATACGTTGACGCGACGAAGCAGCTGTTCGCTTGTGAGGAAGCAAAGAGATAGTCATGCCTGCCATTACGACCGCAATAACACCACCAACGTGTATCTGTTCGCAAATAAGATAAATGATAAACGGAGCAAGCAACTCAAGAACAACATGCACGGTGGGATTATCCAGACCATAGCGTCGCATGATGTTGGTAAGACCCCAGAAAGCAAGGCCCAAAATAACACCCACGCACAATCCGCCAAAAAGCTCTAAGGCAAATTCTTCTCCTGCATGAGTAAGAGAAAAGGCGCCAGACACCACAACCGCAATTGCACATTGAAAGCCAATTGTACCCGTCACATCATTAAAGAGGGCTTCACCGTTAAGAAGCGCTTCATGACGACGACCGAAACGCATCTCTTTGGCAAGCGAAGTTACGGCAGCGGCATCGGTTGAGCCCATTGCCGCTCCGAAGGCAAGAGCGGCTGCGAAAGGAATAGCGGGTATGAGAGCGTTTAGTGTCGCTCCCATCGCAATCATCGTCAGCAACACAAGACCTGTTACAAGCGAAAAAATTCCAAAGCGATTTTGATACAGTTCCTTCGAGTCGACTTGACGCGATTCATTAAAGTGAAGGGGTGCAATAAAGAGGATAAGAAGCAGCTCGGCGTCTATATTAATCGAAGAAGGCAGAGGAATGAGCAGGGCGATCAGCACGCCTAAGATAATCTGAACCAAAGGAAGTGAAACACCGCGCAGCACCTGATCAAGAAGACTTGATGCGACTACAGCCACCAGCAAGAAGAGAATAAGTTCAAGTAGTTCCATCTCACACCTTAATAACTGCACTCATAATTAAATGCACTCATAATGTAATAATTGCGCTCACAACTGCAAAGCCTTGAATGAAAGATTATTGAGACATACTAGCAAGAACGATAAAGACAGGTTATCTGAAGCAGTAATCTGACGATATTTCCAGATGAAGGGTGCTTTTCTTTCGCAGGATCAAAGATTGACACAAAGTGCTATTTATGCGAAGCGCTATCCATATAACCTTTTATGCAGCTATTTATGTAACCATTTATGCAGCCGTATTATATAGCCGCACTTTGTTTTAAAGTGCCCATTGCACGAACATGCTAACTTGTATATAATTTTCAGGCGCTTTAGCGATAAAATTGCTAGAATAAAACGGAACGCTTTAAGGAAATGTTTCTACCAGTTTTATCCTTTAAGCACCACATAAGTGCCAACGTGGCTCAGTTGGTAGAGCAACGCACTCGTAATGCGTAGGTCGCCGGT
>USIG01000055.1 GCA_900554685.1 uncultured Cryptobacterium sp. | reverse complement strand
CTCCGGTTTATGCGGCTGCAGATATGGCGCAGTACACAGACGCTATTGATGTTCTTGTTTTGTGCGGTGGTAGCGCAACTGATTTGCCAAAGCAGACTCCCGAGGCAGCAAAGCTGTTCAATGTTGTTGATTCTTTCGATACGCATGCAAACATTCCTACTCACTATGCTGCGGTTGATGCTGCGGCAAAGGAAAGTGGCAAGATCGGTATTATCTCAGTAGGGTGGGATCCTGGCATGTTCTCGGTTGCACGCTTGTACAGCAACTGCATCTTGCCCGATGGTAGCGATTATACGTTCTGGGGTCGCGGTGTTTCTCAGGGACATTCTGATGCAATTCGTCGCATTCCAGGTGTTGCAGATGCTCGCCAATATACGGTACCTGTTGAAGCAGCTATGAATGCTGTTCGCAACGGCGAAAATCCTGAGCTCACAACGCGTGAAAAGCATACGCGTGAGTGCTTTGTTGTTGCAGAAGAGGGAGCGGATTTAGCAGCAATCGAAAAGCAGATTGTTGAAATGCCGAACTACTTTGCAGATTATGACACTACCGTTACGTTCATTTCTCAGGAAGAACTTGATCGTGATCACAAGGGTATTCCTCATGGTGGTTCCGTTATCCGCACGGGTGTTACCGGCGATGGCAGCAATAAGCATGTAATTGAATACTCATTGAAGCTTGATTCTAATCCTGAATTTACTGGTAGCGTATTGGCAGCTTGTGCACGTGCTGCTTATCGCATGAATCAGGAAGGCCAGAGCGGTTGCAAGACCATTTTCGATATTGCTCCTGCTTATCTGTCTGCTCAGAGTGGCGAAGAGCTGCGCGCTCATATGCTCTAAATCTTCAAAAGTGAGATTCGAATAAATCTTTTAGGTAGTCTCTAATGAATGACCTCGGTACTTCACCGGGGTCATTTCTTTTAATGGCTTTAACTTGCTGAGAGCATGAAACACTCATAACGATAAATTATTTACTGGAAAGATAAAACATAATGCGGTGGGTTATGCTAAGGATGTTCTATAACAGCAATCGATAGGGACTGAGTATGACTACCTCGGAAAAAATCGAACTCCTTCGTTCTTGGATTAACGACTGTCCGAAAGGGGGAATGGTGTTTTTCGGTGGAGCTGGTGTGTCTACTGAAAGTGGTATTTCTGATTTCCGAAGTTCAGAAGGGCTGTTTATGCAGGATTATCAAATTCCTCCTGAGCAAATTGTCTCTCATTCGTTTTTCGTCCGACATCCCGAGCAGTTCTACGATTTTTACTGTAACCACATGGTGTTTCCTGATGCGCAGCCCAATCAGGCGCATAGGAAGTTAGCTGAATTAGAGCAGGAGAGGGTTGTATCTGCGATAATTACGCAAAATGTCGATGGTCTTCATCAAAAAGCGGGAAGTAAAAAGGTCTATGAATTGCATGGAAGCTCTCTTCGTAATTACTGCGTGCGCTGTCAGCGGCAATTTGATTTCAATGAGTTTATTGCTTTGCGACAACAGGCGCTTTTGCGCGAAATGAAGGGCGATTGTGGCGGGGTTCCTCTTTGCCCGGATTGTGGAGGAATAGTTCGTCCTGATGTCGTGTTGTATGAGGAGGGGCTTAATCAAGAGGTTTTGCAGGGTGCTCTTAGCGCTATTTCTCAGGCGGACTTGCTGGTTGTTGCTGGAACATCGCTCGTTGTGTATCCTGCTGCTGGTTTGTTGCAGTTTTTCCAAGGATCGCATCTTGCTATAGTGAATTTGCAGCCTACTCCTTCAGATGAACGAGCCGACCTTTGTATTGCCGCTAAGGTTGGAGAAGTGTTTGATTTCTAGTTTGCCAGCGAAACCGAATAGAATGATTTTTAGGTTGCCAGCGAAGCCAAACACAGCGATTTCTACTTTATCAACGAAACCGAATACAGCGATTTGTAATGTGCTCCTTCGTGGGTAAGGATGCTTCGATAGAAAGTCACGTTTGAAGCAAAGGCTGGCTTAGGAAATATTAACTGTGGCAAGGCATTTGATGATATTTTTGCGCGGCGTGCAAGAGTGATGTGAGGTCGAAATTTCTTCTGATCAAAAGTGATGTTTCGTTCAGTAAGCTCTTGATGGAGTGCTTTAACGAAAAAAGAAAGTTTATCGGTTTGTTGCAGCTCCAAAAACACCGTGGCATCTTGTGGTTTCCCAAACTTTCCTAGTCCTTTCGGTATAAGCGTGATGCTCTGCATCTCGGCACCAGTTTCATGAGCGGAGTTTTGTCCAGGGTGCTCTGATTGGCAACGACGATAGATAAAAGCAGTTTGTTCAAGAGTATCAATGACCTGTTGGGTAGTTTCTTCGTTTGTTTCTCCCAAAAAAGCGAGCGTTATATGATAGGTTTCGCGCTTCATAAATCTTCCTGAGATATGACGAGAAAGCTGGCGTGCCAGTGCGGCGGTTTCGTCTTGAAATTCGTAAGGAAGCTCTAAGGCAATAAATGTTCGCATGAGAATCTCCTTTGGGCAGTTTGCTAAACATGCAAACTATGAATACGTGACTATGAAATATAGGCATTAGTCATTAGTTCGTCATCACACTACACTCTAAAAGAGTATGTAAAAGAATTGATTCTTGCTGTTTTGTATTATACGAGATTGCACTGTTGGGTGATTTTGATGGCTGATAGCATCAATGCGATAGTTCAGATGGCTGTTTTGCTTATCGTTGTTTTGGTTGGCTATGCGGCAACAAAACTTGGCTATCTTGATATGCGGGTAAAAGATAAAATAACCGCTCTACTTCTTAACATCACGTTGCCCTGTATGATTATTGCTTCAGCAGGGGATTTAGATGCCTCATCGCTTGGGTCGCAGGTTATTGTCGCTCTTGTGCTAGGAGTCGTTGCTTTTTTCCTTTGGGTGTTGGTCGCTGGTTTATTTATCGTTTGTTTTCGAGTTCCTGCGCATCAGCGTTCTTTGTATTACTTCATGAGCGTTTGCTCGAATACGAGCTTTATTGGAATCCCGGTGGCAGATGCTCTTTACGGTGAAAGCGCAGCTCTTCTTTGTAGTGTGTTTATTATGGCTACCAGTACTTTGATGTATAGCGTCGGTATTGCCTTGCTTGTTGGTGGCGGCAAAAGTGTGGCTGAATCTCAGGATTCCTCTCTCGGCTCCTCCGCAGAACAGAACAATCAGGTATCAGCAGAGATATCTCAAACTGAAGAAGAAAAGAGTATTCCCCAAAAACATGACAAGAAGTTTCGGGACAGAGCAAAGACGGTTCTGCGGGCTGCCGCTTCTCCTTTGACGTTTTCCGCTCTGTTAGCTCTTGCCCTTGTATTTTCAGGCTTTGCCTTACCTGCGGTTTTGCAAGATTCAATGGAGTTAATTGGCTCGATTACGCCTCCTGTTGCGATGATGCTTGTAGGCGTAATTATTGCGAATGAAAAGATACGTAGCGTAGTGCGCGAATGGCGCTTGTATCCCTATATCATTATTCGTCAGTTCCTTGCTTCAGCTGGAGCTTATCTTGTTTTACGCCTTTTCATTTCTGATCCTGTTTTGCTGGGAATTTTTTGCGTTATGTGCGCTATGCCGGTAGGCTCTATGGCTCCTATGTTTTGCGCAAGCTATGGTAAAGATGCTCTTCTTCCTGCTAAGGGAACGATTTTAAGCACCATTGCTTCGTTTCTTATTGTTCCTGGGTTGGTATTATTTATTTCGTTTGTTTGATAAAGTAGCCGATTCAGGGTTGCCAGAGACACCTAATGGGTTGCGCTTAAACTGCGAGTGATTTAGATCCGTTTGATCTAAATCCGTTTAGTCTGCTCCATTAGACCGCTACGTTAGCCCGTTATGTTAGCCCGCTATGCTATTTCAGCCCGTAATACTAGACCGCTACGCTATTGACCTAGATCCATCGTGAGCCACCAACTAGTCTGTCACTAAATCGCTTTTAGTTTAGAGGTTCTCTAAAGGGCATTCTCTCGAAGAAAATAGCCTCCCATCTCACATGTTTCAAAAGATGGGAGGCCAATTTATATAGAGAAAGCTTTAAAAAGGTGGGCTTTGCATGATCAAGAAGTTATCGTAGTCTTCTTAAATTACTGCCTTTTATTTTAGCTTTAGTGGCAATGACAACCGCCGCCGTAGCCACAACCACCATTAGTGTAAAGGTGCATAGGGTAGGAAAGGTACTCTACTGGTGCTAGTTTTTCTACCGTTTGGTATCCTGGATCAGCAGCAAGAACACTTGGGATACGGTTTACGATATCGGCGCAGGTGTGTTCAACTGTAGCTGGCTTTTCCAAACCAAAGACAACATCAGGTTCACCGATAATCTTCCAGTCGCACATATCTCCATCGCTTGGCTCGTACACTTTACCAATACATTGGGTTTCAATTACGGGACCTTGGAAGGTTTCTGTGGTCACAACAGCGCTCATGCCGATGCAATTACCGGCAGGTATGGTTTCGCCAAGCGTTTCTGAATAGACGTCGTGATCGCTTATGTAAGGAACGCATTTTTGAGTTTGCGATTTGATTGACCAGCCAAACAGATTAACTAAAGCCTCGTTGGAATTCCAAACATAGGAGGGTTCCAGTGTTTCAGGATGAGCGATCTGCTCTTCGAACTCGTCGGGGGTCAATCCGCATCCATGAGCCTTAGCTAAAGCTAATCCGTAATCTTCAACGTTATAGCTCGTTGCGCCCTCTATTTTGTCAATACGGTGAACGCCGCCTGCGATAGCGCCAATCATGTTAATCCAATAAATGTCCTGCATGCCCGCACCTACAACCGTGCAACCAGTCTCTTTTGCAAGAGCGTCTATTTCGTTGGTAATTTCTGGTGAGGTAGTCCAAGAATAGATAGCTTCTTCGCAGGTGGTGATGACGTTGATGCCGCGCTCTACACACTTCATAATGTGAGGTTGCATATCGCTCATGAAGCTAAAGAGTGTGAGAACTGCAATATGAGGATCGGTTTGATCAAGAACAGCATCGGCATCGTCGGATATTTTGATGCCTAAGTCAAAACCGAGCCCACAATACTGTCCTACATCCATACCAACAATTTCTGGATTAGTGTCGATAGCTCCTACGATTTCGGCACCGTTTTCATACAGATAGCGAAGCGTATATTTTGCCATTTTGCCGCATCCGTACTGAACAACACGAATTTTTTCACGATTCATGATGCCCCTCCTTTTCATGATGTGAATCCCCAAATCTAAGTACAGTCAGGTACTTAGATCAACAATTTCATCATAGCGTTTAACAGGAAAAATACCACTTATCTGTTAAGAATTAGACTGTTTTGAAAGACTTGATTAAACGAGAATAGAAGTATTAGTGAAACTAAAAAAGTCATCGGATAAATACCCGATGACTTTACCTTTTAAGCTGGTCGGGACGACAGGATTTGAACCTGCGACCCCTTGACCCCCAGTCAAGTGCGCTACCAAACTGCGCCACGTCCCGACATGCGTCTCTTAACGCAAGGCAGTATGTTAGCACGGTGACGTATTTTTCGCAATAAAAATTTCTGGCTGCTTTTGAAAAGCCCGTGTGCGATCAAATGAGGTATCAGGAAAGTCAACAGAACTCTGCGGGCGATTGAGATAAATCCTAGCGAAACTCTTAGCACCACATTTCTTTGACTCTATCTAAAATGATATGGGCAAGATCGAGCTTAGTTGCGCGATCGTGATGCTCGACGCCTTTTGGTGTTACAAGCCAGATCTCGTTATCGTCTTCGCCGAAGGTCTTTTTCGCTCCAACCTCATTTGCGACAATCATATCGGCATTCTTCTTAATAAGCTTCTTTTTTGCATATTCGATTACATCGTTGGTTTCAGCAGCAAAGCCAACAACAATTTGGCTTGTCTTAGCATTGCCAAGAGTTGCTAAGACATCAGGGTTTTCAGTGAGCTCAATGCTTTCAAGCTCTTTGTCGTTTAAGCCTTTTTTGAGCTTCTTCTCAGAAGGATTAGCTGGTCGTACATCGGCAACGGCAGCTGAAAAGAGTGCAGCATCTACCTGAGGAAACACTTTCTCGCAGGCTTCAAGAAGCTCCTGGGCAGTTTCGATGTAAGTAACCTTGACATTTTGAGGAGCAGCAAGTGCAACTGGTCCAGAAGTAAGTGTTACCTGAGCACCTCGTTGTGCGGCAGCTTCAGCAATAGCGTAACCAAACTTACCAGAAGAACGGTTGGTCAGATAACGAACCGGGTCAATTGGCTCAACGGTAGGGCCTGCAGTGATCATGATGCGTTTGCCGCTTAAATCTTTTTCTGGCTGAGAGGTATCGCTTAGTTGTGCTGATACTGCAGGAAAGGCCATAGTTTTGTCTTCGAAAGGGTCATCAAACAACGGTTGGATTGCCGGTATCTTTTGGGTTGGCGTATCGGTAACCATGGTAGTGAGGTTGTTTGCAAGAGGGTTTGAAATACCTTCAAGTTTTTTAAGAACAGCTGCAACGATAACCTCTGGATCCGCCATGCGACCCTTGCCAACTTCACCGCAGGCAAGATAGCCTTCTTCCGATTCAATAAAGGTAAAGCCACGGCGCTTAAGCGTCGCAATATTTTCCTGTGTAGCTGGATTTTCATACATATGAACGTTCATAGCTGGCGCAACCATAATAGGAGCTGTGGTTGCAAGAATCGTAGTGGATAGTAAATCATCTGCGATGCCATGAGCAGCCTTGGCAATAACATTTGCTGTACAAGGAGCAAGCAAAAATACATCAGCTTCTTGAGCAAGTGAAATGTGGTGAATGGGATCTTGCGGATCATCAAAAAGCCCAATTGCTACTGGTTCATTGGTAAGCGCACGAAAGGTAAGGGGATCCACAAAATGTGTCGCATGTTCGCTCATCACAACTTTTACGCGAACTCCAGCCTTTTGCAAGCCTCGTAAAACTTCGCATGATTTGTAAGCCGCAACACCACCGCTTACTCCAATGAGAACTGTTTTAACATCTGAAGAAGTTTTAGTGTCTGAAGAACTCATAGCAAAAGACTCCTTTGATTTCTTTTGTAAGATTCACATCAGCAATGTGAGGCGATAAGGCATATTGTAGCGAAGAGCTGCAAGGGTTTCGTCAGCTTGTTTCCTTATTTTCTTGATTGTTTTCCTGATTGTCATCTTGAGCACGCTCTTTATGCACGAGTGGGCCATCAATGATGGTGTCTTTTGGTAGACAGGCAGAAAGGATAACGGCTGCCAAGAAGGTAAGCGCAACGCTGTTACCAACAAAGATGTTCTGGAGAAGCTCAGGGAAGGCAACAAAGATTTCACTTACTTGAGTAAACCCGATACCCATTGCAAGAGAAACAGCTGCAATCGTGATATTTCTTTGCGAGAATCCTGCGCTTGCGATCATCTGGAAGCCACTTACGATAATGCTGCCAAACATCATGATAGTGCAGCCGCCAAGAACTGCATCAGGAAGAGAGCTGAATACGGCGCTGATGGCAGGAATAAAACCTGCGAGTACAAGAATTGCTGCTCCACAGGCAATAGCGCGACGGTTTACGACTTTAGTCATTGCAATAAGGCCGATGTTTTGCGCAAAGCTCGTAAGGGGAGAACATCCAAAAACACCAGCGAGAGAGCTGACAAATCCATCGGCTGCAACAGCACCAGAGAATTCTCGTTCGGTGGGGTAGCGCTTAAAACCAATACTTGAAAGCGCAGCGGTGTCGCCGAGAGTTTCTGCAGCGCTAACTAAATAGAGAAGACAGACGGCGATAATGGCTCCCGGATGAAATTCTGGCGTGAAGGGCATCACTGTCGGGAGCGAAAAGAGCGCGAGGTCATTAAATACGCTAAAGTCGACCTTTCCCATGGCCAGAGCAAGAAGATATCCAATAACAAGGCCAAAGAGAACAGAAAGCTGCTTTACACTTCCTTTTGCAAGTGCTTGAAATAAAAGGCAGGCAAGAAGGGAAACGAAACCAAGAATTAGGTTTTCAGGAGAACCAAAATCAACTGCGCCGCTTCCGCCACCAAATGATTCTGCTCCAACAGAGAGGAGAGAAAAACCAATCGAGGTAACAACAACAGCTGAAACGATGGGGGTAATGAACTTGCGCCAATACTTTGCAAACAGGCCAAGGACACCTTCGAAAATGCCACCAACAATAACAGCTCCAACTACGGCGCCGTATCCGTACTGGGCAGCAATGCCGCATAAAACAGTTACAAAGGTGAAGCTCACGCCCATGACGATAGGCATGCGAGCACCTACGCGCCAAAGAGGAAAAAGTTGGATAAATGTTCCGATACCTGCAATAATCATTGCGTTTTGAATCAGTATTGAGGTGGTTATGTCATCGAAACCGGCAGCTGCAGCAATAATGGCGATAGGTGCCAAATTTGCAACAAACATAGCAAGAACATGCTGAATGCCATAAGGAAAAGCACGCCCAATTGAAATACGACCATCAAAATTGGCAAGCTGTGCAGCGATGTCACGTTCTGGATAGGTTGGTGCCTTAAATTCACTCTTCTTTTTTGTCATCGGAAGGAGATCACGCCCGTTTCTGGATCCATTGAATCAATAATCGCAAGAGATTCTACTTGATAACCCTTATCGCGAAGGCGCTGTCCGCCGCCTTGGAATCCTTTTTCGATAGCAATACCAATGCCTTCGATAGTAGCTCCTGCATCTTCGCAGATTTCGATAAGGCCAGTCATGGCGCAGCCGTTAGCCATAAAATCGTCGATAAGAAGAAGATGATCGCCTGGGCCTACGAATTTTTTCGAAACAATAACATCGAATACTTTTCCATGTGTAAACGATTCGACTCGTGTGGCATAAAGAGTGCCATCCAAGTTAATACTCTGAGCTTTTTTAGCAAAAACGACAGGCACGTCAAAAACCGATCCTGCAATTGCAGCAATACCGATGCCTGAGGCCTCAATGGTAAGAATTTTATTGATAGGCTTCTCGGCAAAAAGACGTTTCCACTCGTGCGCCATTTCGGTAAATAGTTTCACATCCATTTGGTGATTAAGAAACGCGTCAACCTTTAATACATCTTTGCTTTTTACGTTTCCATCCTGTTGGATGCGTTCTTCAAGCAGGCGCATAAAGTGCCATCCTTTCGTGAGGAGTACGTACTCGTTTTGGATTTGCAACAAGTAAAAATGTTACGTTTTTGTAATGTGATTAAGTCTAGCGCACTTCATGGGATTTCGAGCGTATATCTGTGGAGTTCTTATCACGAGTTTTTTTATCGGTTTTAGCTACTCATAATCCAAATGAATTATCAGCGGGTCTTTATCCTTCTGATATAGTGAACCACTATGATTACTCTTCGTGACTACATAGTCGATACGAAACTTGTTCGGAGTTTTCGTGCTCAGCTGGCACCACGCTATTTGGATTTGTCGTTTTTTACCCTGTTTTGGATCTTTGTATCTGCATCGATTTTAGGGTTGGTTTTAGAAGACATTTTCCATTTTGTCGTTTATAGGGGATGGGAAAGCCGCGCAGGATTTGTGTGGGGTCCCTTTTCTCCTATCTATGGCGTAGGCGCGATGGTGTTGACTCTGTTCTTGAATAGGTTCTACTACACTCATGACCTCATTATCTTTCTTGTTGCTATGGTTCTAGGTTCCTGTTTGGAGTTCGGTGCAAGCTGGATGATGGAATACTTTTGGAATGCGATAGCATGGGACTACACTGGCACTTTTGGTTCTATCGCGGGACGAACAAACTTTTTCTTTGGAGTAATGTGGGGAACTCTTGGTCTGTTTTGGGTTCGGATGGTGCTTCCTATTATTAAGCGAATACAGCATCGTTTCCCTCGTCCTCACCATAATCTCTACAAGGTGGTAACGTGGATCCTCATTGTCTTTATGTGTGCAAATGCTTTTGTTACGGTGCTTGCTCTTCATCGTGAAGGTCAGCGTTCTGAGGGAATCCCTGCGGCATCTCCTATCGATCAAGCCCTTGATGAGTTCTTTCCTGATGAATGGCTGCAGGAGCGTTTCCATAACATGACAGTTTCTCCTGAAGTGGGAGTAGGGAAGTAGAATACGGTAGTCTTATATACCTCCTTAATAGTGTTAATTCGTATCGTTAGAAACTAGGCGCCATCATATGTCAAAGCATTCTGATAAACATGCAGACAAAAAGACTAATGCCATGCGCGAGCTTGATCGTGCTGGTAGATCGTATCAGGCTCATTGGTTCGAATGTCCTGAAGCTCTGTCGGGAGTTGAAGTGGCACATTTGCTTCAAGAAGATCCTGATTGCGTGTTTAAAACGCTTGTGACGGTGGGAAAAAGCGGCGAACATTACGTGTTTATGATTCCTGTCGCTATGGAGCTAGATCTTAAAAAGGCAGCTGCAGTGGTAGGGGAAAAGTCCATTGCAATGGTGAAATCT
>USIG01000054.1 GCA_900554685.1 uncultured Cryptobacterium sp. | reverse complement strand
GGACACGAGAATCAAAAATCGACAGTGATGATGTGGCTTTCCCTATTTATCTTTCTATTATTTGAAAAATTTTATACACGCAACAAGAAAATGTGGCAGAACTCGGCTTTTTAAAACACGCAAATACATTACTCGGAAAAATGTGGCATCTCATTCTTTCTCGAGGAAGGGATTGTTTTCTTCAAGGGATTTAGTTCCATTGAAAAAGCGATCAGCTGTGACGGTGCTGCAATAGATATAGCGGAGTTGCGGAGCTGTGGTGAGTGTGACGGCGCTGCGATAGATGTAGTTGGTTTGCGGTGAATGTAGCGGAGCCGCGATAGATTTGCGGTGAGTGCGACGGAGCCGCGATGGGTATGACGGAGTTGTAGCGGAGCTGCGACGGAGTTGCGGTGAATATAGCGGAGCTGAAATGGAGCTTCTTGGGTTAAGGGCTAAGGAGGGCTTTAACGACCAAGCTGAGCTGCCTCCCACTTTCGGATTTTCCAAGAGGTGGGAGGCAGTTAACTTTTTAGCGAGTCCTTTTAAAAGGTCTTACGCTAGTTGTTTTAGCGAATTGCCTGCTCTTGATCGATTACGTTTACGGATAAGTATTTGCAGATACCTCGAGCATTGTAATTTTTGGGAGCATTTGCAAGTGCATTTGTGGAAAACTGGAGATACGCGCAGTTATGTTTGTGCAGTTATATTTGCAGATTATTCGGAGGCATCTGCAGGCAATGCGGCTGCAGACGAGGGTAATTTTTCTGCATAAAAACGTACCGCATAGTGCGTGATATCCGATCGATTGATAATGCCAACCATGCTGTCTCCATCCAGAACGGGCGCCTTTTTCAGATGGTGAGTTGATAACAAAGTGCATACATCGCGCATGTCGTCATTGATATCAACACTCAAGACCGTTTTCTTTGCAAGCTGCTTTACTGTGGTGCTGCGCAGTATTTCTAACTTATTTTCAACATCGCTATCTTTACTTCCTTCCACTACTGCATAAAAGCTGATGAAGGTAGGGTACTGATGTGAAAGAGTACTGATAATGTCGCCATCGCTAATAAATCCAGTCAGTTTGCCAGAAGCATTAACTACTGGCGCACCTGAAATTCCCTTTTCTGTAAAAAGGGTGAGTGCCTCTATTGCGGTTGTATTTTCAGAGATGGTGTAGACATCGGTTTTCATAAGCCGAGCCAAAAGAGACAGTGTTGGTTCGCCGCTTCGTTGAATTTTCTTAAGCCGAAGAGCGACAACCACTCCAACGAGAGCAAGACAAATAGTGAATATGAAGCCATAGTGAGACCCCTGAGTAAAGGCGGCAGCGCTGTCGGTCCCGCCAGCAGCATAATAGGTTGTTTGGCCAGCTGCGAGAAGGCTGGTTGCGATGGCGGTGCAAATAGCACCAAATACCTGCTGAAGCGTGTTTAGCATAGTGCTGCCGTCGGTTGAAAGGTTGCGAGGAAGCGATGCTAATGCATGGGATTGACAAGGAGACATAACGAGCGGAATACCAATCATCATGACAATATGACATCCCATCACGTATGCAAGGGGTGAAGAAGGCGAGGCGAAGAGAAGTAGGGTGGCTCCTACAACAGAAAGAGCGAAGCCAATTAATGAAGGTATTCTTGCTCCTATGCGGTCAAACAGGCGCCCTGATCCCATGCTCATGAGAGCATTAACGATGCCGCCGGGAAGCATTACAATACCTGCGTATGCCACGCTAAACAGCATTCCGTTTTGATAAAACTGAGGCAAAATGTACATTGATGAAAGAATGATGCCAAAGTTCAGCATGATACAAAGAAGGCCTGCACGAAATCCTTGAATTGTGAATACTCGTAAATCAAGAATGGGAATTTTCATGCCGTATTGGCGTTTTGCATATAAGGCAAGACTTACAACGCCCGCAATCAGCGCAGCCAATGTGGGAAGAGAAATCCATCCATAAAGACTGGCGATACCCGCTCCTAGCACGATTCCGCCAAATCCTAGGCAAGAAAAAATTACCGATAGTGCATCAATGGGAGGTTTGGAAAGCTTATAGGGATTAACTTCATATTTAAGAGCAAAAATGATGCCGGTCACTAAAACGATGGCAAAACTAAAAAATACCCAATGCCAAGAAAATGCGCCCATTAAAAGACCAGCGAGCGTGGGACCAATAGCAGTAGCAAACATTACTACAAGTGAAGAAACGCCCATGGCGGCTCCTGTTTTATGAGGAGGAATTACTTCCATAATCATGGCAAACAGGGTGGGAAGGACCAATCCTGTCCCAGCGCCCTGAAGCAAACGACCAAAGAGTGCCATTTCAAAGGTGAGTGAAAAAGCGCTAATTAGACAGCCCACAAGAAAAATGCCTAAAGCAAATAAGGTGAGGGCACGAGCAGTTATCCATTTAAGAAGCAAACTGGCGAAGGGGAGCACAAGACCGATAATCAGCATATAACCAACAACAAACCATTGAGCAAGTGAAATATCAACGTTAAATGCTTCGGAAAGTTGAGGAAGAGCGATATTTAAAGCGGTTTCGCTGTACATGCCAGCAAATGCTCCCATGAAAAGTCCCATAAGTGAAAGATAGGGATGAGGGACCTGCACTCGGGCTTTAGGTGTGGCGTTTTGCTGGGTTGGTGTCACGGTATAACAGTCCTTTCTCTTTGAAGATTTGCCAGGAAGGTGAGATTTCTCCGCGTGATTTCAGAGCATGTCCTTCAGCTACTAGGGGTAAGTGCCAGATAGTGACTGTCGGTCGGCAACTGCTATCCTTTGCTTTTTGCTGTCAGGGTCATGTGTCTACTGAAACAAAAAAAGCGGTTGTAGCAGCTAAAAAGCTCGCTACAACCGCCTTCTAGAAGGTCTGATCTTCACTGGCCTGAGTTTCATTTTTATTTAAGTACAAAAATGAAACCTTTCGTAAGAACCTTTTTCTTGTGTTTTGGATAATCTAATGCATCTAACGTGTCCTTGAATCAATTACGCCAGCGAAAATACCGCGATAGCAGTGAAATTGGTAGCGTGATAGACATCGGCGCGAGAAACACCATGCATAGTTAGTGCCGTTTTTTGGGTTGTTAGTGCTGCTCTTTTGGATTTGCAGTGTAAAAACGTACCGCATAGTGCGTGATATCTGATCGATTGATAATGCCGACCATGGTGCCCCCATCTAAAACAGGTACCTTTTTCAGGTGGTGAGCTGATAGCAAAGTGCACACATCGCGCATGTCGTCGTTGACATCAACGCTCAAAACCGTTTTGGTGGAAAGCTGATCGACAGTCATGGTGCGCAAAGCTGAAAGCTTTTCGTCGAGTTGGCTATCCGCTCCATTGTCGTATGCAACAGCATAAAAGCTAGTAAAGGTTGGGTTTTGTTTCGAAAGAGTACCAATAATGTCGCCATCGCTTACAAAACCGGTTACCTTTCCTTTTTCGTTTACTACCGGAGCACCTGAAATCCCCTTTTTGCTAAAGAGAGCAAGTGCTTCTAGGGCAGTAGCTGTTTCGGGCAAAGTGTATACCTCGGTTTTCATGAGTTGCGTAAGTAATGATTGCGCCGATTGGCCATCAAGGGATGCTGAATTGAAATGTGAACTTGCGTTGCTGCCATCAACAGAAGCGCTAGTTGCTACAGCAGAAGCGTTGGCTGCCATAGCGAGGGCGTCGCCATCAACAGAGGCGCTAGCCGCTGCAGCAGGGGCATTCATGGCCGAAGGATGTGCAGCGTTACTTGGATTCTCACCTTTCTTTGATGCTTGCATTGGAGCAGCGCCAGAGGCTTTGCGGTTTTTGATACCTAAAGCAAACAAAAATCCAACAATAGCGAGTGCTAGCGTAAAGAGAAAGCCATAGTGGGAACCTTGCGTGAAGGCAAGGGCACTGTTGGTTCCTCCTGCGGTAAAGTAAGCCGATTGACCCGTTGCCAGCAGGCTGGTAGCGGCGGCAGTACAAATAGCACCGAGCACTTGCTGTAAGGTATTGAGGATTGTGCTGCCGTCGGTTGAGAGGTTATGAGGCAGGGAAGAGAGCGCATGGGTTTGGCACGGAGACATCGCCAGTGGCACGCCAATCATCATAATGATGTGACAAGCGATCACATAAGCAAGGGAAGAATCAGGCGTTACGAACAACAGCAAAGCTGCACCAATAATGGAAAGCGCAAATCCGACAAGAGCGGGAATGCGTGCTCCAATACGGTCGAACAGCTTGCCAGCAAACATGCTAACGAGTGCATTGATAATGCCACCTGGCAGCATGACAATACCGGTGAATGCTACTGCAAGAAGCATGCCGTTTTGGTAAAACTGCGGCAGGATATACATGGCAGATAACGTAATGCCGAAGTTCAACATCATGCAAATTGCGCCAACGCGAAATCCCTGAATGCCAAATGCATGTAAATCAAGCACAGGGATTTTCATTCCTAGTTGACGCTTGGTATAGAGCGCTAAACAAAGTATGCCAACGATTAATGCTAGTAAAGTTGGTGCAGAAATCCAGCCATAAAGACTTGCAATACCTGCGCCGAGTACAATTCCGCCAAAACCAAGACAGGAAAGAAGTGCTGAGGCAACATCAATGGAAGGTTTCGTTAGTTCATAGGGGTTAACCTCGAATTTGAAGGTGAACACCATTGCCACAAATAAAATGAGGGCGAAACTAAAGAAGATCAAACGCCAAGAAGCAGCGGCAATCAGAAAGCCTGCCAAGGTTGGTCCAATAGCGGGCGCAAACATAATGACAAGTGCCGAAACACCCATGGCGGAGCCAATTTTATGTGGAGGAATAACCTCCATTACCATGGCGAACATAGTGGGAAGGACAAGACCTGTACCGATACCCTGGATGAGACGGCCTCCAAGAGCTATTTCAAAGGTGGGAGCAACGCCGCTGATAAGCGATCCTATAAAGAAGGCTCCCAGAGCGAAAAGGGTAAGTTTACGTGCGGAAACCCATTTCAGCAACAAACTTGAAAAAGGCAAAACGATGCCGATGACAAGCATGTAGCCAACAACGAGCCACTGGGTAAGAGAAAGATCGATAGCGAATGCTATAGATAGCTGTGGCAGTGCAATATTGAGCGCTGTTTCGCTATACATGCCGGTAAACGCACCGAGATAGAGTCCCATAAGAGCAAGGTAGGGGTGTTTTACCTGAATTCTTGCTTTGGGCAGATTTTGTTCGGGGGAGGTCAAAAGTGCTCCTTTCTTGACGGGCATCTCTCCAAAGAAGAGATGCATGGGATAGTTAAGATGCTTGGTTTTTGAGATCAAGCATCGCTGTGACAGAAGTGCAATAACGATCGTCTTTTTTACCTTTGCCTGCAAAACGCGCTACGTTAGTTTTGTGAAGTTGCGAGAACAACTTCAGGGCAAAATAAAAAGGCAATCGCAACGGCTCATTTGAAAGCTCGTTACGATTGCCTTTTTACCTGCGGAAATGCAGTAGACGACCCTCACTGCGCTTGTGTCGTTACGTATTAAAGCACAAACGAGCGCGTCATGTAAGCATTTTTTTGACGGCATTAGAAGAAAACGCAGCAGCTTTAATCTGCTGGACCGCAAAATATCAGAACAGTCTCGAGCGAGTCGGAATAATTCTGAATAGTCGAGCGGCCCTGAATAGGTTCGGATAGCTGAACGCTCGAACAACTTCGAACAACTTCGAACAACTTCGAACAACTTCGAACAACTTCGAATAGCTTCTAATAGCTCGAAATAATCTTGAGCACCCAAATAGCCTCGAACAGCTCGGAATAATCTTGAGCACCCAAATAGCCTCGAACAGCTCGGAATAGCTATGGACAACCGCACAGCTCTAAACAGCTCCGAGCAATTGCATGGAGTTTCACATCAAGACTTATTTAAGCGCTACAATACTGGTTTTGTGAAACACCCACTTAGAGGGTCTCAGTCTGTAAGAATAACGAAAATCTGTAAGAACAGCGAACATGTTCGGCATCTAAAGCAAACGATAAGGAATTGGTAGTATGCCTCTTAATCTTGATGGTTTGAATGGCCCACAAAAAGAAGCAGTGTTATGCACTGAAGGTCCCCTTTTAGTATTAGCGGGAGCCGGCAGCGGAAAAACGCGTGTGTTGACGCATCGAATTGCGCATTTAGTGGACGATTTAGGGATAGCGCCCTGGCAGATTATGGCTATCACGTTTACCAACAAAGCTGCTGCCGAGATGCGCGAGAGACTAGGGGATTTGATCGGACCCTATGCGCGTGGCATGTGGGTTTCTACCTTCCATAGCATGTGTGTACGTATTTTGCGTGCTGACTGCGAGCGTATGGGTTTTGCTTCGGGCTTTACTATTTATGACGACGACGATTCGAAGCGTTTGGTAAAGCAAATCTACGGAGAGCTTAATATCGACGAGAAGCGCTTTCCTGTGCCTGCTATTCGCAATCGTATTTCAAAGGCAAAAAACGATTTGCAGGTAGCTGAAGTGTTTGCGCAGGAAGCCGAACGAGGAAGTGATCCGGTAGCAAAGGTTGCTGCGCGTGTGTATACGCGCTTGCAAGAGCGCCTTCGCCAGCTTAATGCGTTTGATTTTGATGATTTGCTGTTATACACCTGGCTTCTTTTGAAAAATCACGAAGATGTTTTAGAGGCTTACCAAAAGCGTTTTCTCTATATTCTGGTAGACGAGTATCAGGACACCAACCATGCGCAGTATGCCTTAACCCAGCTTTTGGCGGCAGCTCATCATAATATCATGGTCGTAGGCGACGACGACCAGTCCATTTATTCGTGGCGCGGTGCTGATTTGCGCAACATTCTCGATTTTGAAAAAGACTATCCCGATGCTCATGTGGTAAAGCTCGAGGAAAACTACCGTTCTATGGGCAACATCTTGGATGCTGCTAATGCAGTTATTGCCAACAATGTGACAAGAAAGCCTAAGAAACTTTTTACTTCTCAGCCTGCGGGTGAAAAGATTTCTGTGTATATGGCAACAGATGAACGCGATGAAGGCCGCTGGATTGCCTCAGAGATTGAAAAGCAACATGCTGCAGGTACCCCTTATAACCAAATTGCGGTGTTTTACCGCACTAATGCACAAAGCCGTATGCTTGAAGACATGCTGCTGCGCGCAGGTGTCCCTTATCGCTTGGTAGGAGGAACACGCTTTTTTGACCGTGCGGAAATCCGTGATGTGATGGCATACCTCAGTCTTGTGGTGAATCCTGCCAATGATATGGCGGCACGACGCATTATCAATACACCAAAACGTGGTATTGGCACTACGACGATCGAGCATATTGATTATATTGCTCGCGAAACACAGTGCACTTTTTTGCAAGCTGCCGAGCTTTGCATAGCCGATGAGGCTATTCGACCTAATACGCGTCGGGCCATTGGGGAATTTGTTGCGCTTATTCATGAGGCTCAGACCTATGAGGGCGATTTGCGCAAAGTGGTTGAAATGATTGTCGATAAAGCAGGAATATTGGAAGCCTATCGTGCAATTGGTTCTGATGATGCCCAGGGTCGCATTGAAAACATCCAAGAATTCTTTGGCGTTGTAGACGAATATGCGCAAACTCATGATGATGCTGATGCCCTCTTTGAGCCGCCTTCGCCAGATGAAGTAAGCGAGTCATTATCAGACGAAGAACCACCCGTGCGTACTTTCCAGGCAAATTCGCTTGCCGATTTTACCGAATGGGTAACACTGCGAACTGACATGGATACGATGAGCGACGACGGAGCTGCGGTAACGCTCATGACTGTCCATTCCGCAAAGGGCTTGGAGTTTGATTGCGTGTTTGTTGCAGGCATGGAAGAATCGCTCTTCCCTCATGGTAATTCTTCTCAAGATGCACAAGGACTTGAAGAGGAGCGTCGCCTTTGTTATGTGGCGATAACTCGTGCGCGCAAACGTCTTTATTTAACAAATGCATTTACTCGTCAGATTTTCGGTCAGTCAAGTGCTAATCCTCCTTCGCGATTCATCTCTGAAATTCCTGCAGAGCTTCGTCACAATATTGGTATGGGGTCTGCGGGCTTTTCTGGTTCAGGTTGGGAAAAGCGGGGAAGTCGTCGCGGAATTGCTGGTTCGGGGGTAGAAGCAGGCGGTGGTCGCGTGTTTGGTCAGTCAAGCGCATCGGGCTCTCGTCCTCGACAAAAGCCCCTTGCTACACGCTCTAATCCCAATGCCGGCAAAAAGGCGGCTGCTCGTATGACTTTTGTCAAGGGCGATGCGGTAGATCATAAAGTATTCGGTCGTGGCACCATCGTTAAGGTTGAAGGCGATACGCTTCATGTGCGTTTTTCTCGCACGGGACAGACCAAGAAGCTTCTTAAAGATTATGCGCCTATTGTGAAGATCGGCTCTTGAGGTATCGCAGGAACCAAACAAGGAGTATCAAAGGCAAGGCAGGTAATCAAGCCTCGCAATATTCCTTAGGTGAAGACTTAAGCGAAGAGCACCCGAGGGTGCTCTTTTTGTGTCTTGGTCACTATCCGATTTGAGGCGTGCAAAAAGCCTGTTCTATAGGCGGATGTCCTTGCTTTGACACGCGCAAATAGCGGCGACAAACAAGTGATAAGTACTAGTGAAAGGCGGAATACTTTCAGATGGCAGAAATTCTCGAGGCAGTAATGCTTATTTGCTTTGGCTTGTCGTGGCCAATGAATGCATGGAAGTCCTTCAAAGCTCGTACCGCTGCTGGAACAAGCTGGCAGTTTCTTGGTTTGATCACGCTTGGTTATTTTGCTGGTATTGCCGCTAAGTTTGTGAGTGGCAACTTGAACTGGGTTTTAGTTGTGTATTTCATCAATCTGGCAGCCTTGGTGGCAAATTGGATAATTTATGCCCGTAATCTTCGCATCGACGCTGCTTATGAAAAAGCGCAGGCGTAGTAACGTAGTAAGGATATTGTGTCAAGTTAATGAGAATGTAGTAAGGATGCTGCGTCAGGTTAATAAAGACGCAGTAAAGATACCCCGTCGAGTTAATAGCATAAATAAAAGCGAAAATAGCAAAGAGACGTAAGCCAGCTGCAAATTCTTTAGGCTTTTTTGCGGTCTTTGTCATAAGAGCGCTTACAATAAAACCAATTTGTATAAGTTTGCGTGTTTATACGCTAGAGGAGGTCGAATGGCTACGCCCGTTCTTGTCGTCGGTCACAAAAATCCCGACAATGATTCCATCGCCGCTTCGGTGGGATTTGCCTACTATAAAAATGAAATGATGAAGCGCACTTTGGCGGAAAATCCTGATGCAGAAGAATTTGAATACATTCCTTGCCGCCTTGGTCCTTTACCTGAAGAATCTGAAGCTATTCTTTCTGAATACGGTGTTGAAGCACCTCAGCTTATTCCTCATGTATTTGCTCGCGTGAGCGATGTTATGAGCGCTCCTATCATTAGTCTTCCGGGTAGCGCTACGCTTTTGGAGGCTTCTCAGCTTCTCGCGGTGCATGATATTCGTTCAATCGTGGTAACCGATGAAGCTGGTAAGTATGCAGGCGTTGTTTCGTCTCGCAAAATTGCCGAGCGTTACATTTCTACGGTGTGCAAGGAAGCACAAGAGGCTAGCGAACAGTCAGCGAGTGCTATTGCAGCAGACCTGCAGGCATCTCTTACTCAAGACATTATGAGCTTGGTTGATAATCGCCCCATGATCGTAACGCCTGATGATTTGTACAATGATGTTTTCGAAGATCTGATGAACAATGAACTTCGTGAAGCGGTTGTACTTGACGACGATGGTGTTGCAGTTGGTATTGTGACCCGTTCCGATGTTGCCGTTAAGCCTCGTCGTAAAGTGGCACTGGTCGATCACAATGAGTTTTCTCAGGCTGTCGATGGCTTGAAAGAGGCAGAAATTGTTGAAATCGTAGACCACCATCGCATCGGCGATGTTTGCACCAATCAGCCTATTCGTTTTACCAATGTGCCGGTTGGTTCTTCCGCTACTATCGTGACGCTGAAGTTGCGTGAAGCGGGCATTGAAATTCCGCAGGGCATTGCAGCAACACTGCTTTCTGCCATTATGACCGACACCGTCATTTTGAAATCACCTACGGCTACCGATGTTGATCGCGAGCAGGTTGAGTATCTGGCTGGCATTGTCGGACAGGATGCGACAGAGTTCGGCCTCCATGTATTTAACGCTCGTGGTGGCGATGCCGAAATGGACGTAAAGACTTTAGTTACGGCTGACTCGAAAGAATTCAAAATTCCTGAGGGCACTATTCTTATTGCTCAGCATGAAACGGTTACTCTTGATGCAGTTATGCAGCGTGAAGAAGAAATTCGTGCATTCTTGCGTGAGTTGCAGCAAAAGAACGGATACGAATTTGTCCTCTTGCTGGTAACGGATATTATTGCTGAAGGTTCTAACTTCTTAGTTGAGGGCGACCATAAAAAGGTTGATAAAGTCTTTGGCATTGATTCTTCTGCTGCCGTATGGATGCCTGGCGTTTTGTCGCGTAAAAAGCAGGTAGCTGCTCCACTCTTGGAGGCATAAAATCACTGAGCCTGAAGAAGGTTTTAAAAGCATCTGCTTTGCTTACGTTTGCTTTAATGTTGAGCCGATCTGGAATTTCCGGATCGGCTTTTCGTTTAGTTTTCGTTTTCTCTGTCTGGTTTTGTCCTACAATCCCTGACTTTTGAGGCTTGGTTAGAGCGTTTTGAGTCAGTGAGGGAAAGCGTGATTCTACAATTCAGACAAATGACAAAAAATGATGGGTATTTACAAAAAATACTTATTTCGTTCCGTTTAACACCATAAAAGTATTATTCGTGCAAAAAATTGCCTTGATGGTTACATCTAAGGGTAAAAAAGCCTGATCATTTGCTAGTATCTGTTTCACTTACCCAAGCTTTATTTACTGCAAGAAGCGAAGTAGGGAAATATATAAGCCTCGTTTTGATACCTCGTTTTTGGT
>USIG01000053.1 GCA_900554685.1 uncultured Cryptobacterium sp. | reverse complement strand
GTCTCGATCTTTGCGGGTGAAAACATAAAATCAGAAACTTTTTGAGGGTCGATACCATCTTCGCCCATTATCTGCTCTAAAGCATTTGAAGTACTCAGGGCAGCAACATCGGTTTTTACCGAATCAATATCTTGCGCAAAACCCTGAAACAACACCGCTGTATCAGAAAGCGTTGTCGAAGTCTGATTGAGTACATCGCTTAATTGATCAAGTTCCGCTATGCCCTTATCGATTAACAAAGCCTGCGATGCGGTAGCTTTTGATAAATCCGAGACCGAATTTCCCAGATTGGTTGTCGCGGTATTTAACGCAGGAAAGGTATCGTTTATCAGGGTTTGTCGATATTCATCTTGAGTAGAAAGACTGTTTTGCAAAGCCTGGGAGGCTTCATCTGTTGCCTGCGCTACATCACCAGAAGCATCTTTGAGAGCCGGATAAGACGATTGCAAACCGTCAAGTGCGCTCTGCAATGAATCATTTTGTGCTTTCAAAGAATCAATTGCTTGGACGAGAGTATCTTTTTGCTGCCCATCTGGCAACGAATCGGAAAACGTGGTCAGCCCTGTTATGATGCTGTTATTGAGATCAACTAAAGCTTTTCCCTGATCAAGCGCACTTGATACGTTTCCTTCTGCACCAGAAAGAGCACCTGACACCTTACCTACGGAATCGTTTGTTTTTGCTATTGCTTGAGACGCAAGCGTAGAAGATTTATCAAGTGTCGCCATCAATGAAACACCGAAAGGATTGAGAGCATCCTGAGTTGATACAAGAAGTGAAGAGGACGTTTCCAGGCCAGCCTGAAGATCATCAATCGCCTCTTTTGCCTGTTGCAGTTGGCCTTTTGCCTGCTGAGCTTTAGCCGAAACATCAGATGACACACCTTGAAGCTGAGTGATACTTTCCTGTATATCACGAAGCGAATCATCCACTTCTGAAAGCTTTCCCACAACACCTGATTGTGCCGTATCAAGCGCTCCATCAGTTTGCTTAAGAATCGTATCAAAGCGCGTCGCTAACGTTTCACTCACAACAGAAACAAACGTGTCATTGATGGTTTGATCAAGTGAGTTAGCGCCACTATCGGTAACCTTAGTCGAAACTCCCCCTGATTTTTCATTGACATAGTAATAAAGTGTCGGCTGTTTAAAATCACCTGTTATCAAAGTAAGCGTATTAGCAGAAAAATCCGAAGGAATGATAAACGCTGCATAGGCTTTTCCTGAACGCACTTCACTAAGCGCTTCATCACGGTCGGTAAATACCCAGCCTAGTTGCGAATTGCGAGAAAGCTCATCAACAATCTCATCACCCATATTGATTGAACCCACAAGATCTGTGTAAGAACCATCATCTTCATTAACCACGCAAACACGCATATTGCCCGTATTGTCATACGGATTCCAGAAACCGGCAACATTAAACCAGGTATATAAAGAAGGCAAGAACACCAAAAAAGCAACGACAACCAGAGCAGCAGGAGCATGAAAAAGCCGTTTAAAATCTCTTTTAAGAAGAAGCAAAACATTGCTCACGGCGTATTCCTCCCTTCCGCACCTGTTTGCAATCTGCTACTTATAGAATCCAACAATATCGCATTCACCTTAACGAGAGAAGCATAGCGTGTCAAAGTAAATACACACTTGTTGCATAACTGTAAAACCTCCCTGTGTTCGCTGCTTCACAAAACATCAACTTCTCTCTTTAACTATTTCACACACCCCTCAGAAAACGCTAAGATAGTATGTCCAAAATTTTCACAATGAAAGGACGTCGCATGGCTGAAATTACTAATCAACCTGACAACGGCTCAGCAACTGACCCTATTTTCGTCGCTGAGCAAAACCACCTTTCGAAAACGTATGAAACGCTTCTCTCAATGGAAGATGCCCTTGTAGCTCGCATGAAAAAAACTGCTGCAACTGCCGAAGACTACAAGCGAACAATGGCAGATGAAGCGACTTCGAACTTCGCCAGCGAAGGTGAAGCGCAAGAAACCTATATCGAATACGCAAATTTGAACAGCGTTATTGATGCACTGAATCAGTCACAGCAGGTTGACGCAGAAAAGCTTTCCCATATTGAGCTGCTCAAACCGCAACCTTACTTTGCAAAAGTCGTTCTTCAGTTCAAACCAGGCGCCAAACCAAAAGAAATCTATATTGGAAACGCTGGTATCTCTGACGATTCATACCATCGCCTTATTGTTGATTGGAGGTCCCCCGTTGCTGAGGTGTACTACAACCAATCAAACGGTTCGACCTCATATAAAGCCAATGGCCGTACCATAACATGTGATCTTAAATTACGTCGACAGTTCGATCTTACCGAAGATACGCTTCATGCCTACTTCGACACAACAGTAGCTATCCAAGACGAGCTACTCCTCCGTTCTTTGTCTCAACAACGCACCTCTCATATGAGTGCCATTACCACCACTATCCAAAAAGAACAAAACGAAGTTATCCGCCATGAAGATGTACCTGCACTTCTGGTTAACGGAATTGCGGGCAGTGGTAAAACATCTGTTTTGCTTCAGCGCATCGCTTATCTGTTCTATCAAAACCGAGAAAATCTCAATCCAGAGCAGGTATACCTTATTACCCCTAACCCAGTCTTTAGAAGCTATATCGATAACGTATTGCCAGATATGGGCGAAAAAAATCCTCATATTCTCACCTGGAGTGAATTCGCCGAAGAGCTGGTGCCTGAAGGACGAGTCTTTGATCACTTCCACACCTCACTCGATGTTTTAAAACGTATTGATGAAGCAATGAATGATTTGCAGTTCACCGAAAGAGACTTTCGTGATATTACCCTGCAGGGAGTAACCCTCATTTCTGCAAATCAAATCAATAAAATTGCCTCACGATACAAAAACGTACCTGCTGGCCCTCGTCTTATTACCCTTATTCGTGAGGAATTGGAAGATCGCTTTGAAAGCCGTTTAGGGCAGATGTCAAGCGTAACCCAGTTCCAAGATGAAGTAAGTGCACTGAGTTACAACCAGCAGCTTGCTCTCTTTGGCGAACCTGCCTTAATGGATACCGAAGAACAGGCAAAAAGCTATACTTTGACCTATCTCAATTACCGATTCGGTGAAGCGAGGAATACCATTCGCCTCAATCATTGGGTACGCGTTGACCGTATAGCAAAGCGACTTTTATCGATTGAAAATCTGTCCTTCTTGGAATGGCTCTATATGAAAGTTGCCTGTACCGGACTTTGCAACGACGAAGCTCGCTTTGTCATGATCGATGAAGTGCAAGACTACTCACCAGCTCAGCTTGCAGTCATGGCACGCTATTACCATCGCGCACATTTCTTGCTGTTAGGCGATGAGAACCAAGCTCTCGGCACTCATACGTCTACTTTCAAGGAAGTACGAGAAGTGTTCGAGACCTATCGAGGAAGCCTTGAAGAATGCTTCCTTATGACAAGCTACCGTTCAACACGTGCCATCACAAAACTGTTTGCCCAGCTTGCACAAAACAATACTGGCATGAATATCTCTTCTGTACAGCGCAGTGACAAAGAACCTGAACGTATCATTTGCTCAAATAACGAAGAAGTAAAAACTCATTTGAAAGATTTGCTTCTTGAAAACCATCAGCCTCAAGGCCTCACCGCTATCATAGTTAAAAGCCCTGATGAATTAACTGATATGTGGAACCTTTTGCAGACGATTGTTCCAGCCGATCAGCTCTCTTTCATCACTGATGGAAGCACCCTGCCAGAACATGGAGTACTTCTTATTGATCTTATGCTGGCAAAAGGACTTGAATTCGACAACGTTATCATCCCCGATGCCGATGAGCAAACCTATCCTAAAACCGATTTGGCCCGACGCCAACTCTACACCGCTATCTCACGCGCAACAAATACTGTTTCTCTTATTGCTCAAGGAAATCTCACGCCGCTTTTAGCAAAAGAGTAGCCTGGCATCTCGCCTCTTAATTTCTCGTATCAAAACAAAAAAAGAGTGGGTATTACTCACTCTTTTTTTATAGATAGCTTCAGGGCTTATAAGTCCGTTGCCTAAAAGTTCAATTATCAAGCACTCTTATTTTTTGCACTTCAGTACATGATTAGAAAAATGATATAAACGCTAAACCGATGCTCGATGCTAGTACATGGGCAATGCTTAACACCCACACCACCGTAACAACAATGCGAACAACAAGCGGTACTCGCAAGTTCTTACTGGGAATCATAAACATGGCAAGCAGTCCACCCAACGCACCACCTAAATGGCCGCTCACTGAGACGCTTGGCATCAAAAGCGTATAAACGATATTGAGCACAATAATGCCCAACATACCCTTGCTGTACTGCAAGAAAAAAGCCCTGTTTCGCTTCGATAAGAGACCCAACAAGGCAGCAGCGACAAACAGGCCAAAAATACTCGTTGAAGCTCCTGCACTCACGTAATAACTGCCTGTCATCATATCAACCATATAGCACAAGGCATTGCCTGTAATGCCTGCTACGAAGTAGAGCAGCAAATAATTCCAGCGTCCAAGCATTCGCTCTAACAACACCCCGCAACTATACAGAGCGCCCATGTTGAAAAGAAGATGCATGAAGTCCACATGCAAAAACATAGGAGCAACAAAGCGATACCAATCAACAGGACTTGTTATTGCAGGAGCATAGAGAGCGCCCATATCAAAAAGCACCAGAGTAGGAATTGAGGTGCTGAATCCAGAGCGAATCACCTCAATAAGATAGACAACAACACATATTGCAATAAGAACAAGCGTCACAATGCAGGAACCATATTTTTCCATAAAAGACGGTTCATTGGCCTTCATCATTCGCTTTAATTGCTCATCATCAATTACCTGGCGTGATTCAGCGGCCTTGTAAGAAGACGAAGGAGAAAACTGGTCGACCACCTATGACCTCTTTCAAACAGAGAGACTTTACTTACTGCTTTTAACACCGTTTGCTTTTGCACCGCATAGCAAGGTAGAAACAACCAAACACCTTAACCACATCCTCAAAGATCCCTTTAAAAGAGTCCCTAAGCATTGCAAGGCATGGATTGTCGATTTCACTCGTATTCGCTAGGATACCATCAACTGCGAAATTTACGACACATCCTCTTAAAACATCATAGTACATTGACGTGAATAACTAAGGAGCAGGTACATGGCATCATATCTCACCATTGACGGGCGCGCTCAAGCTGAAATTGAAGAAAAAAAGAGCCGTTTCATTGCCCAACTTTGCCATGTAGAAACCGAAGAAGAAGCGTTGACTTTTCTCGAAGAAATACGACAGAAACATCGTATGGCACGTCATAACGTTTATGCCTATATCCTTCGAGGATCAGGTGCTACCCCTCGCATCCGATATTCAGATGATGGAGAACCACAAAAAACCGCTGGCCTCCCTACCCTTCAAGTGATAGAGCACGCTGGTCTTACTGATCTTATTGTAGTTGTTACCCGCTATTTCGGTGGCACCCTTTTAGGCACAGGAGGTCTTGTTCGCGCTTATACGCAAGCGACACAAGCAGGAATCGAAGCAGCAAAGCAGGTGACCATCTCCCAGTGCATCGATATAACAATTACACTTGCCTATCCCCTTTATGATCAGTTCGTCCATCTTCTCAATAACTTCGAAGCAAAAGTCATTTCCACTCACTACACCGATACCGTAACAGTAGTTGTACGTATGCTTGCAGGAACCGAAGATCCTTTTTATAAAGCTCTAACCGAACTTATGCATGGAAAGGAAATCGTGAGCGCCACAAAACCCTTTGACGCAGCTTTTTAGCGATTATCAACCACTTCAGGATACATATCGTGATGCGATAGGCGCTCCCAGGCAACCTGCTCCCACTTGGTACCTGGACGACCATAATTGCAGTAAGGATCGATTGAAATACCACCACGAGGCGTAAACTTACCCCACACTTCAATGTAGCGAGGATCCATGAGAGCAATAAGGTCTTTCATGATGATATTCATACAATCCTCGTGAAAATCACCGTGATTTCTAAAACTGAACAAATAGAGTTTTAAACTTTTCGATTCCACCATACGAACATCAGGAACATACGAGATGTAGATAGTTGCAAAATCAGGCTGTCCCGTAATAGGGCATAAGCTCGTAAATTCAGGACAATTAAACTTTACAAAGTAATCATTTTCTTGGTGTTTGTTCTCAAACGTCTCCAAGACCTCAGGAGCATAATCATCAGGATAGGCATTGGTATGGGAGCCAAGCAACGTTAAATCAGATACTTCCTCTGAAGTGCGCGAGGTATGGGATGAAACAGAAGTAGAAGTCATAGGTTATTCTCTTTCTTAAAAGAAAAAATGGTTAGCGAAGAAGCGGATCTTTAACACCATTAAGCTCAAAAGCACGGATGCGGTCAATGCAGGTCGCACAAACCCCACAAGGTTTGTCTCCCCCTTCATAGCAAGACCACGTAAGCTCATAGGGCACCTTGAGCTCTAAACCCTTTTTCACGATATCTGCTTTAGACCATTGAACAAAAGGTGCCTCTATATGAAGCTCTCCTCCCGTACCTTGAACTATAGCCTCATTCATCGCCGCAACAAATTCAGGGGAACAATCAGGATAAGCATTGCCTGCCCAGTCGTCATGATGCGCGCCATAATACAACACCGAACACTCAAGAGAAAGCGCCATCGATGCTGCGCTTGAAAGAAATAGGCCATTTCTAAACGGCACATAGGTACTCACTAACGCATTGGGAGAATCTTTGAGCTGTTGGGCATAACTTTCTTTCGGAATTTCTACCTCGGAGTGCGCAAGAAGCGAGCACGAACTGTCAGCAAATATTTTTGCCAAATCTAAAAACCGCTGCTCAACGTCATAGTAGCGAGCGACTTCACGAGCTGCCTGCAATTCCTTTTCGTGACGTTGTCCATATGAGATGCTCAAAGCATACACATTTTCATTTCCGTATTTTTCTACCGCCATAGCAAGCAGCGTAGTTGAATCTACTCCGCCTGAGCAAAGCACCAGTGCACGCACGCGTTATACTCCTTTATCCACATGAGGCCAAATTATTTTATGAAGCTGTAGCTGAAGTCTTACCGTCGATAAGGTATGAGCCTGCATAAATGCGACGATATCGGCCGGATCTATAGAGCCTGCTACGGGACTAAAAAATACCTCACTTTTTGATGATAATTCATAGGTCTGAATTTCGTTAAGTGCAACTTCAAGATCCTGTTTATTTGCAACAACAAATTTGACCGCATCCTGCATGGTCAACAGAGCATAATTACTTGTTAGCATTTCGTCGAACATTCCACTGGCGGGAAGTTTGCAATCAACGGTAAATGCAATGGTGGTAGGAATACGTAATTGAGCAGTCAAGGAACGACGCAAAGCATCAAGAGAAGCTAAATCAAGTGATCCGTTTGTCTCAATTTCAATGACTCGTTTCTGTTTGACTGCCTCCTGTGTATCGTATTGAGAAACACCCCACGTATCACAAAGAGCAAGTCCCTCTATAAGATCGCCAAGCAAAGGTTGCAGCACGGGCTCTCCCCCAGTGAGAGTGACGCACGAAACACCACTCTCACTAACCCAGGAGACCAAATCTGACACGGTAAGATTTTCGCGAGGACAATCTTTGACATTAGCCCATTGGGTATCACACCACGAACAGGCTAAATTACATCCCGCCATTCGAATAAACGCAGCAAGTCTTCCCGCTCTCAAACCTTCACCATTAATTGAAACAAAACGTTCCATAACCGGCAGCGTAGCACCAAACGTTTGCACCGTTACTCCCCGCAATACACAGCGCAATTATTGGGAGTCTCGTAAACTTCTATCTCGTAGATAGGCAAGCCCGCCTGTGCCATACGGTCGTAAAAATAACGCGCAAGATTTTCTGCAGTTGTACGAAACGGCATAACAGTAAGAACGAATCCCTCTTTTTCAAGACACGAGAAAGTTTCCTCACTAAGAGATCCTTCTTCGACAATAAAAGAATGATCCAACTCTTCAGTTAACCTACGAAGAGCCTGTTTGAACTCACCGAAGTCAATCACCATATCTTTATGGGTGCCTTCCTTGCACAGCTCTTCCTGCGCAAGGTATGCCACTACACGCCAACGATGACCATGGAGATTTTCGCATTTGCCATGGTAATCAGTTAAAAAATGAGCCGCGTCAAAGCTGCTTTCTGTCTTTAGTTTATACATAGCTTTTGTCAGCCATTACCCTTTCAATTCTCTCTACGCCTTCCTTTGTGGCATCGGCATCACCAAACGCGGAAAGACGAATATATCCTTCTCCGGAAGGACCAAAGCCTGCACCAGGCGTCGTAATGACCTGAGCTTGTTCTAACAAAATGTTAAACAAATCCCAAGACCCCATGCCTTCAGGTGTTTTGCACCATACATAAGGGCTGTTAACCGCGCCAAACACCTTGAAGCCCGCTCGTTCAAGTCCTTCCTTAATGACTCGAGCATTAGCGCGATAGTATGCAATAGTTTCGTCAATCTGTCGAGCACCTTCTGGAGTATAAATTGCTGCGGCACCACGCTGGATAATATAGGACGCACCGTTGAATTTAGTAGTCTGGCGACGATTCCAAAGCGCATTGAGGCTTTGTCCATCACGCTCAAGAGCCTTAGGAACAACGGTATATCCACAACGAGCACCGGTAAACCCTGCCGTTTTTGAGAAGGAGCGGAACTCGATAGCGCAGGTTTTAGCACCAGGTATTTCATAAATCGAATGAGGAATATCTTCTTCAGTGATAAAACGCTCATAGGCAGCATCAAACATGATGAGGGCATCGTGCTGGTTTGCATAATCTACCCAAACCTTTAGCTGCTCTTTCGTTAAAACTGTTCCTGTAGGGTTGTTTGGACTGCACAAATAGATAACATCCACCGGTTTTTCAGGAAGTGCAGGAACAAAATTATTTTCTGCGGTAGTTGGCATGTAATAAATATTGGTCCAGCCTTGAGAAGCCTCGTCATATTCACCAGCACGCCCGGCCATCGCATTCGTATCAACATAGACAGGATAGACCGGATCACAAACCGCAACCACATTATCAACGGAAAGAATGTCTCCAATATTGCCGCAATCCGATTTTGCACCATCGGAGACAAAAATTTCATCATCCTCTATCGAAACGCCACGCGCCCTAAAATCATTTTCGGCAATAGCGTTTCTCAAAAAATCATAGCCCTGCTCTGGACCATACCCGTGAAACGTCTCGATATGTGCCATATCATCAACCGCTTTATGCATAGCTTCAATAACAGCGGGAACCAAAGGTCGCGTTACATCACCGATTCCCATTTTGATCAACTTGGCATCAGGGTGTTTTTCTAAATACGCTTGTGTTTTGTGAGCGATATCAGAAAACAAGTAACTACCAGGCAATTTAGCATAATTCTCGTTTACGTGAGCCACGTTAAACCTCCTTGTAATGCCCTTTTTTCAGGGCAATTACTATCTTGTTATAATCACAAACCACAATGACATAACTTTGTAACAAGAGCGTAAACTACAGGTCAATAATATTATTGCCTGTTACGGCAACGTTCACCACTGCCTTGAGCGCAAGTTCTCCTTCAGGACGACGAATTTCAACTTCTGCCACCACCATACGTCTTCCCGATTTTAAAACCGTACCGATAACGTCAATATATTCATCACTCACCTGAACGGGACGAAGATAGTTTGCCGTCAAAGATAAGGTAGCGTTTTCGCGACCAAGCGTATCGACCGCGCCTGTTCCTGCAATATCTACCAAAGCAAGAAGGAATCCACCATGAACCGTACCAATGTTATTGCCGCAATCAGGACCAGGATACGCCCTTAGCACAAAACGTCCCTCTTGCACTTCATGCAACTCGCAGCGGTCAAACCCACGAATATCAACAACATCATCTTGGCAGTAAGAAAGGATTTTTGGATGAAGCATGCTTGCTCCTTCCCCGCAACAGCAATGTCATAAAACCATGATACCGTATAACATACCAATCAACTTTCGAAAGGACTTCATGAGAGCACTAATCCAACGAGTAAGCAAAGCTTGTGTTTCAGCTAAAGACTGTCAACCACAAGATATTTCTCAAGGCCTTGTCATTTTTTTAGGCATTGGACCTGACGACTCCACCGCTACCGCCGAAAAACTTATGACAAAGATATCGAAATTACGCATCTTTGAAGATGAAGAGGGTAAAACCAACCGTTCTCTCCAAGATATCCAAGGGAGTATCCTTCTTGTTTCACAGTTCACCTTGTATGCTGATTGTCGTAAAGGAAATCGCCCTTCATTTACCAGGGCAGCTAAACCCGAACAAGCCCAAAAGCTTTACGCCTTCTGTAAAACTTTTATTGAACAGTTAGGTATTCCCGTTAAAACAGGATGGTTCGGTGCAACAATGAGCGTAGAATTAATAAACGATGGGCCTTTTACCATCTGGCTCGATTCAGACGAGCTTTAAACAAAATCTCAGACAAACCACCTTTTAAGCTTGTGCAGTCACACGTAATCAGGAGGAATCATTTATGAGCAATTTTGATGACATTGTTTCAGTTGGCGTCTATGACACAGAAACTAACCTATTTGAAGGACAGTTTCCTATTCCTGAAGGTATAACTTACAATTCGTATGTAATCTGCGATGAAAAAATTGCGGTTATGGATTCAGTTGATGTGCGCTTTGCTGATCAGTGGCTTTCTCATCTTGAAGATGCTCTGCAAGGAAAGATACCTGATTATCTTGTTATACAGCATATGGAACCTGATCATTCAGGCAGCATTGATCGCTTTATGCAGGCCTTTCCTACAGCGACATTAGTAGGCAATGCTAAAACCTTTACCATGATGGACAATTTCTTTGGAACAGATAACCAAAGTAATCGTCTTATCGTGAAAAACGGTGACGAATTGCCTTTAGG
>USIG01000052.1 GCA_900554685.1 uncultured Cryptobacterium sp. | reverse complement strand
TACCACCGTATAGTCAGGTGTCAAGACACTTGACTTGATATACAAACTCCTACGCTGAAATTCAAAATGCACGACAATATCAAGCACGTCTAAAGAAACGACCTCGGTGTTGTACCGAGGTCATTCAACAAGAACTGCTCAACAACTTTTACAGTTTTTATAGTTGTATCACTTTTTATTGCCCGTCCCACTTTTGGAGCCTAGCTCATCTGTTTGAGCCGCTCTCTTTTTCATCAGATCGGCCCACGCATGCGAGCTTAAACATCCCTTATCAGCATCTTCTTCAAAGCGAGCAAAGAGCGAATAAGGAAACGTAACCGTAAGCAAATTTGCAGGTATTTTCGCTCGCTGAGATACATCAAAATAACCCAATACCATTTTAGGATCCGCAGAGGTAGCTTGCTCTAATGCATATATAAGCGAATGACATGCCGCACCAAAAGGAGCTATAGCCTCGAGTCTCCTTCCGGATCTAAAACCAGCCATAGAAACAAGTGCTGATACCTGGTCAGGATTTACAAACAAACAGACAAGATCCGGAGCCACATCTTCTGGCCAATCTGCAGCAGGAGCAAAAACTACCTGCTTTCCTTGATAATCTCCGAACGGCAAAGCGCTTTTCCAATAATCAGTAACACAGGGATCGACAAAGAAACGCTCACCTTCTTGCATATGAGGTGGTAGTTTTACCTCTTCACCCTCAGGCACCTGAGCCATTCCTGTTGACAACAAATAGCGAGTTGGATGGTTTCTTCTCGTAAAAGCATCCCCAAAACCTAGACCCACAGCACCTCCAGCACAGCTGCAAGTCTCCTCGTTTATTGTGATAGTCCTTCCACGAGCCGCTCCCATAAGCATATCAGCGACACAATTTCGCTTATCCTTTCGCAAGGTGAGCGCATGAGCAGGAGCCTCATTACAATAAAAAATACCTACTGGTTCCAACTCCAAATGCAATAAATCTTGAATGGTGTAATGCATTTTTAACCCCTCTTGGCATGTTTTTCATACCGACAAAGAAAGGTGCGCTATCCAAAGAAAACACACCTTTCTGGAAAACAGCTGAATATATACCGCTTTGAGTATCTCACATTTACAAGCAGATGGATGCTCCTAATTTGTAGGCTTCATCCAGCTCAGCCTTTCCTGTAATATCATCGACTTCCATATTGCCACCTGCAAGAACATGCCCGAGGTTTTCCCATCCAAGATGCTCCATCAGGTGGTCAAAGTAAGTAACAACATCCTCAAAACCATGGCCTTCCGCTGCCATGAGTAGCGCACATGAACGACCGTTTCCTCGAAGTAAATTACCATCACCCTCTTCAAGAGCAAATAAACGGTCGAGCGCTGTTTTAAGCTGCCCGCTTATAGTCCAGTAATAAAGCGGAGTGGCCAGCACGACTACCTCACAGTCTTTTATTGCAGAATAAATCTGAGTCATATCATCTTTCTGAGCACAGGGGCACTCTTTGCTACTATGTCCGCCAAAGCATCCCTTACAACCGTGAATATCCATTTGATCCAGGAAAAACTCGACTACCGTGTTCTCGGCACTCTGCGCTCCTTTGGTAAATGCTTTAACGAGAGCAGAAGTATTCCCACTCTTTCGAGGACTGCCATTTAGGATCACAATTTTCTTGCTCATTGCTACGCCTCCTGAAATTTAGATAGTATCGGCAAGTTTCGCTGCCAACTGACAGCCATCGGTATGCTCCTTATACATTGAGTAACCTTTTATCTAATACCTTATTATTTGATACACTCAACTAAGAACAAGTACGCACATTGAAGTTCAATACTTACCTAAAGGAAAGCACTATGAGTAAACGATGTATCTCTAACGAAAACTTAGGATCAACAGGTTTTAGCTATACGCTTTCGCTCATAAACGGCAAATACAAGATGACTATCCTCTATACATTGATGGAGTTTGGCGTAGTACGATTTAATGAAATGAAACGTTACATAGGTAATATTTCTTACAAAACACTTTCGGCAAACTTAAAGGAACTTGAAGCTGATCAGCTTGTTCATCGAGAAGAATACCCTCAAATACCTCCAAAAGTAGAATACAGCCTAACAGAACGAGGCAAATCTCTTATTCCCATACTTGATGGCATGTGCGAGTGGGGCGACAATAATCGCCTTTAATAAAGCCAACTTTAAAATGATTGACTCCGACAAGCTAATCATGCAATATATAATTGTCATGTCAAATATATATTGCATTTCTAAAACGCTTTCTTTAAAGGAGGATTTTTGGAAGGTGAGAAAAACGAACGTATGCGATCTGCCCGTATACAAGTCGGACTCTCGCAGCAGCAATTAGCTGATGCGGTTGGAGCAACCCGTCAGACCATTGGACTTATTGAGGCAGGACGATACAACCCAAGCCTTAAGCTTTGCACAGCAATTTGCAAAACGCTCGGCAAAACGCTCAATGATCTTTTCTGGGAATAGGAGTTGTCTTATGTTTTTCACTACTAAATGGAACGAAATAATGGGCCCAAAAGATGAGCGACTTGAAGCAGAAGAAAACAAAGCAATGAAGGTTTCAAGTACCATTCTTTTTATTGGGTCGGCTTTGTGCCTTTACTATATCCTTATGCTCGATCAGGTTGCCACCACAACCGGGCATCGTATCTTTACTCCTACCGGGGAAAATGGCCTATTAGCTGCTCAATTTATCTTAATTATCACCATCATCGCCGCAAGTATTACTTCTATTACCATGCAAGCAAAATCAGGATTCATATCGAGCAGAAAACGATTTGCAGAAATTGATCACATTCCATGGGATTTTGTTTTACTTCTTTCGCTTTTTTGCGGTGTAATAGTTGGCGCTCTCGCAAGCGGCATGCGAATTATCGCTGAAATACAAATAGTGGGAATCGACCAGGTAGCTTGGTTCGGCGACTTAGCATTGGGAGCTGTTTTCTTTATTATGGCATTCCTGATAGCATTCGCAGCAACCACTTACTTCGTTTATAGCGCCATCAAACGGCGTCACGAGCTTGATGCTCTTCTTGAAGATTAACTCCCTTAAGAAGCCTTCTCTTTTAAAAGCTATCTCTTCGCTCATACAACAAAAAACAGTGGCGCAGATCTAAACTGCGCCACTTTTATAGATCCGTGCTTTTTTACTCATGTTCACTGATATCCTGCTTGGGTCTTTCCAGTCCTTCAATGGTAATACCATTGCGCTCGGCATAATCCCATAACGCCGCATGAATAGCTTCTTCAGCTAAAAGGGAACAATGCACCTTGACCGGAGGCAGCCCATCTAATGCCTCCATAACAGCTTTATTGGTTACTTCAAGTGCTTGCTGTACTGTTTTGCCCTTGATAAGAATCGTTGCCATTGAGCTAGTAGCAATCGCAGCGCCACACCCAAACGTTTTAAACTTTGCGTCTTGGATTACCTGATTGTCATCAATATCCAAGTACACGCGCATGATGTCACCACAAACCGCATTACCTACCGTACCACAACCGCTTGGATTGGTAATTTCGCCCACATTGCGAGGATGTAAGGAATGATCGATTACTTTTTCTGAATAGTTCATTGCCATAGCGCTATCCTTCTTTCTTAAGAGATAAAAGATGGTTGAAGTTTTGCCTTGATCGAAAGTAAACAGCCTGCCACAAAGAAGTTCTTGGCGAGCTTCTTTGATGAGCTTTAATCATCTCAGCTATGCAGCAGGCTTATCCTGTGGATGAACAAGAGAATCAGTAACGCCCCACTCAAAATCCTCGTATAGAGGACTCATAGCACGCAAGTTTGCTACTGTCTCCACTAAGCAGTCAACCGCATAATCCATCTGCTCAGCGGTTGTTGTGCGTCCTAAAGTCATGCGCACTGATCCATGAGCAATTTCATGAGGAAGACCAATAGCAAGCAAAACATGACTAGGATCAAGAGAGCCGGAAGTACAGGCAGAGCCACTAGAAACACATACGCCACGCATTGCCATCTGAAGGATAATTCCCTCCCCTTCGATGAACTCAAACGAAACATTAATGTTATTTGCTAAGCGATGAAAAGCATCTCCGTTAAGTCGCGCAAAAGGAATCTCATCCAAAATACGTTTGATAGCATGATCGCGAAGCGCTCGCTGACGCTCGTGTTCGAAGGCGCACTCCGACAAAGCCAAACGACACGCTTCTCCTAGCCCTACAATACCTGAAACATTTTCAGTGCTAGCTCGGCGACCGCGCTCTTGCTGCCCGCCATCGATAAGATTGGCAATTTTGGTACCTCGCCGAATATAAAGAAACCCTACTCCTTTAGGTCCATAAAACTTATGTCCTGAAGCCGAAAGTAAATCAACTCCAAGATCATCTATCGTAAGAACCTCATGCCCAAACGCTTGAACTGCATCGGTGTGGAACAAAACGTTATGGTTATGGGCAATTTGTGCAAGTTGAGTAATAGGTTGAATGGTGCCAATTTCATTATTGGCAAACATAACCGTCGCGAGCACGGTATCAGGACGAAGAGCTGCTTCGAATTCCTCCGGCGAAACAAGTCCGTTTTCATCAACAGGCAAATAGGTCACTTCAAACCCTTCGCGTTCAAGAGCCTGACAGCTATGCAAAACAGCATGATGCTCAATACTTGTCGTAACGATATGACGGCCTTTATGAGCATTCGCATGAGCCACGCCTTTAATAGCCCAATTATCAGATTCGCTACCTCCGCTTGTGAAGAATATCTCAGTATCGTCAACGCCAAGAGCACTTGCGATGATTCCACGCGCTTCAGCAACAGCATCAAAGGCCTGCTGAGCTAGATCGTAAATCGAAGAAGGGTTCCCAAAGCATTCTGTAAAATACGGCAGCATTTTTTGCACTACCTCGGGGCGCACCTGCGTGGTCGCCGCATTATCTAAATATACGTTCTCCATTGCTTCTATCCTTGCCTCACCTCACGCTTGCGCCATCAACGTAAGCCATAGTCTATCTTTTTACTAGATATTAGAATACTGACACTCTATTCATTGTCAAGTAATTTTCTAGACATTAACGTTAATGAGATATACTAAGCAGGAAGGAGGATCTATGAGAATCGCAACAAGATCACGCTATGGACTTCGTTTTATGATTGACCTTGCTCAACATTGGGGAAAAGGGCCTCAACCTATGCGAGAAATTGCACAACGCCAGCAAATTTCAAAGAAATATCTTGAACAGGTAGCAACCTTACTGGCAGGAAAGGGACTTATTAAAGTCTCACGAGGACACACTGGCGGTTACGAACTTTCCCGAGCACCCGAAAACATTACAATGGCTGATGTTATGGACGCCACTGAAAACGGTCTTGAAATCCTTGACTGCCTAGAAGACAACCTTTCATGTGCTCGATCGAAAGAGTGTTTATCCATTAAAGCATGGGATGGCTTACAAAACGCCATGATAGATTATCTCTCTTCGCAAACACTGAAAAAACTTACGCAACAACGAAAGTTTTGAGGTCAATGTGGCTGATATACGATGCAAAGTGTTTTCTGATATCCTCGCAACCAAGCAGGATCACTACCCCTATTCGGATAAATATGTTTCCGAAATTCATGACTCACCTGATAAAACTGGCGAAACTGAACGAGAACATATGGTTATATGGTTTCGAGCAAACGAAACAAAAGGATCCGGGTCTTATTCAAGAAGCGAACCAAACCATAGTGCTAAGCGCTGCTACAACAGTCTTATGAATGCTGGCTCGCTGCTCTGGATAGCAGAAGCTGTCGGTGTCGAAGAATCACTCGTTAAACAAGCATACAAGGCAGCTGTTGAAGCTGGAGACTACCGACGTGCTTGTGGTGCCATTCGTAAAATTATTACATGGGATACGGTTTGCACACTTGCGCAGCAGAGCTCATCAAACAAGTAATTTAATATAATAGAATTGCATACTTATATATGGTATATAAGTATTTGTATTAGTTTTTCTTTTTCCTCACAATACCCTTAGAGGTAAAGGAGGAAAAATGACTTGCACAATACGCATGACTTTTGATGAAACAATCATTTTTGCAGAACTAAACGATACCGAAACTGCAAAGGCGTTTGCAGAAAAACTCCCCGCTACCATTACCGTTAGTGGCACTGGAATAGATTTTTGTGGACATATACCCTGGACGCTTCCTTACGAACAATCGCAAGTGAAATATGGCTGGAAAAATGGAAGCGTTAATTACAATCCCGAAGGAGGATGGTTCGCACTACTCTTCGATGGCGAACAAAACTCCAGCAGCTACGGCGATCAAGTAAACATTGGTCATATCACAAGTAATCTCTCTATTCTTCGCAACCTTGAGGGCTCTTTCGATGCCCTTATCGAAAAGGCGGAATAGATATGAGTAAGTTTATTCTTGTTGACGCGAGTCCGCGCAAAAAAGGGAACTCCGAAATTGCCATCGAGTATTTAGCAAAAGCTCTTCGTGACCAAGGCGTATTGGAATCTGATATTCACCTCTTTAAGATACATGAAAAGAGCGTCAACTTTTGCAAGGCATGTGATGCTTGCCAATTGAGGGATTATCAAATGTGCGTACAAAAAGACGATATGTCTGCCCTTTTACCCGACCTCGAATCTGCCGATGGTATCGTCCTAGCAAGCCCCATTTATAACCAAATGCTTAGCGCTCAAGCAGTTACTTTCATCGATCGCTTCTACCCTTTCTTCAAGGCAGACGACTCAATGTGGACAAACTCAAAAAAGAAAAATAAGAAAGCTGTCGTAATAGCAATAAGTTGGGGTACTTCACATGATTATGAGAAGTTAGCAGAAAACTCAGCTTCAGGTTTTTGTCAAATAGGAGCGAAAAGCACACGTGGGTATAGCTTCGGAGGCATCAAAGACAAAGGTGATATTCAGCTGCATCCTGAGTATTTCCAAAAGCTTAATGAAATTGCGCAGTGGCTTGTCAAATGAATATATGCTCAAAAAAGCTACCAGCACTGATTATTACCCTTCTGATCTCAGCAGCACTTTACCTGCAGGGGTGTATGGCTCCATCTTCTACCGACACCACCGAATCCAATGCTGCGTCATCAGACAACCTCGAACAACCATCAACTGATACTTCTCACCATTCTGAAAAAGCGAATGAAAGCACCAACAGCATTTACTCAAGCAAGGAGGAACCAATGCTTGTTATAACCGCTCATAACAATCGTTTTGAAGTAGAGCTAGAAGATAACAGTTCTACTCAAGCATTACTTGAAACTCTGAGGACTAATGGCCCTCTCACCTTTATTGCCGATGATTATGGAAACTTCGAAAAAGTGGGGGAACTTGGTATAACCCTTCCTACTAACGACAAATCAATACAGGTCGTTCCGGGAGATGTCATCTTATACCAAGGAGACAAGCTCACCATTTACTACGACACTAATTCATGGTCTTTCACCAAAATCGGGCACATAACTAATAGCGACCATCTCAAAGAAAAGCTCGGAGAAGGAAGCGTCGAAATAACCTTGTCTCTCGAATAGACGCAAAACTAAAACGCACGCCTAAACTCACCTATAAAACCCGCAAAAACCCGCAAGGTATTTTCCCTTTGCGGGTTTTGTTTTATAACCCTCAGTTCCAATGCCCTTGCGTGACAAAATCCATCGCGCATCTCAATTAAGCAAGGACAACAATACCGCAAGCGAAAACAACTCAGCGCCGATCTTCATGCTAGAATGAGGCAGCTTTGCAACAGACAGAAAGGATTCTTATGAAAGCAAAGATGGTTCATGAATGCATTCATGTGCTTGACCTTGATAAATCGCTTGCTTTTTACGAAAAAGCTCTTGGGCTTAAAGTTATTGACCGTATGGGACCCGATGATGGTTCGTGGGAAAATGTATTTATCGGCAATAATGAATCCGACTTCCAGATGGAACTTACCTGGAATCGTGGACGCACCGAACCTTACAACAATGGCGGACGCGATACACATTTAGCATTTGAAGTTGATGATATTGAAGCATTCCGTGCTATTCATGAAGAGATGGACTGCATCTGCTTCGTAAATGAAAAGATGGGCTTGTATTTTATTGAAGATCCTGATGGTTGCTGGTTAGAAATTGTTCCTGCTCGTTAAGCAAGAAAAACACGAGGGCCGTAATCGATCCACCCATTTATCTTGTACTACGCCTAGCCCCACTAAAGCTTTTATTTGTAAGGAGAATCTGTGCGCACACCACGATCTCGTCTATCAAAAGGCTTTTCCCTTGAAAAGCGACTTGCTGCATGTGATCAAGCCTTGGAACTATATCCAGGTATTTGGCGTGGCAAATGGAAGAAGTGGGGCTATGGAAAACCTTATCAGCACCTTATTCTTGATCTAGGCTGCGGCAAGGGTGAATACACGGTTGCTTGCGCAAAGCTTTACCCTCAAACGCTTTTCATCGGATTGGATACAGAAGTAATCTGCGCTATTCGCGGAGCCGAATGTGCACTTGCTCAACACGTACCCAATGCGGTATTCGTCTGTGCAAACGATCCTGATTTAACCGATTTATTCGCCCCTGACGAATTAAATGGCATCCTTCTTAACTTCCCCACTCCTTATCCTAAAAAGAAAAAAGCACCGCTGCGCTTAACGTATCTTGATCGTCTTTTAACGTATCGCAAAATTCTTGCGCCAAATGCAATTCTGCGTCTAAGAACCGACAGTTTTCCTTTGCGAGATTTTTCGCTTACCCAGCTTGAGCTTGCTGGCTACAAACTAACATGGCAAAGTGATGCAGTGCGCAAGCTTTTTCCCGACGAACCATTAAGTGCTTACGAGAAAAAACTTACCGCAAAAGGCAATCCAGTCTATAGCTTTGAAGCCACTTTGGGGCCTCTTCCAGAACATATCGAACAAACAGCACCCCTCAGTTTGGTAAGTTACTTGCCTGAAAATATCGAAGATCTAGAGTACATTCCCCACGGAATGCAGGGATGCGTCGCAAACATGCGTGGTCGTCGTGCCAATCGCCGGAAAAAGGGCCTGCCTGAATGGACTCGTCCTATTGTCTAAATCAAAACAATTTCCAACTGCTTGCGCAAATACCTTTTGACGTTTCGTTACCATTTAAAAACAACTCTCGCACAACACCGATAGAACCTTGCTCTTCTCCCGCAGAAAGAGGATGCTTTGCCTAATTAAAAAAGCAACCTAAGGAGTGCCCTATGAGACTCGAGGGAAAAGTTGTTTTAGTCACAGCATCAACTCGCGGTATTGGTGCCGCCATTGTACGAGAATGCGCTAAAGAAGGAGCAACTGTATATATGGCTGCACGCCGCCTTGATGCTGCTCAAGAAATGGCAGACGAGCTTAATGCAGCAGGCGGTAAGGTACGCGTTGTATACAACGATGCCACCAAGCAAGAAACCTATACTTCTATGATTGAAGAAGTGGTTGCTGCCGAAGGTCGCCTTGATGGCCTGGTCAATAATTTTGGAACATCCGACCCGCGCAAAGATCGCGATATTCAAAACACCGAATACGCCGAATTTATCAAAACCATTGACGCAAACTTAGGAAGCGTTTTCATCGCTTCACAAAAGGCGGTTGAAGAAATGTCTAAAACCGGAGGCGGCTCTATCGTCAACATTACCTCAGTGGGAGGACTTGTTCCCGATGTGTCGCAAATTGCCTACGGAACAAGTAAAGCAGCAATTGTTTACCTTACTAAGCTTATTGCAGTGCAGGCTGGTCGAGCAGGAATCCGTTGCAATTCGGTAGCTCCTGGCATGACAGCAACCGATGCGGTAATGGATAACCTAACGCCTGAGTTTATGGAGTTCTTCCAACGCCATATTCCTATCAAGCGCATGGGCAAGCCTGAAGAAATCGCTTATGCGGTGGTATATCTACTCTCAGATGAAGCGCAGTACACCACCGGACAAACTATCGCAGTGACAGGCGGTTTTGGTATGGCCACTCCCGTATTTGCCGATTTGGCTGATTCTGCCAATAAGCGGTAATCACTAAACGACAAAGACACAACTTAAAACAGCTCTAAGCTGCCCTGCACAGGAAGAGAAGGATAAACGCAAGAAGTTTGCATCTTTGGAAATGCTCGGCAACTGAGAGCATCTTGCCCTTGCATCCAGGCAAGGGCATCTTTTTCCTCAAGAAACAAAGGCATTCGATTATGAATGGGCTGCAGGTACCTCATCCCATATAAGAACAGTAAATTTTCTGCACATCACTCAACGCTTTCTCTCACAAATCCCGCCCGCAAGCCTAATTTGCCTGCTATCGACTCTCTCCTTTATTTTAGGTGTTCTATACTTGAACAACATAACCAACCACTAGAAAGACTTCCATGCATAAAGCCCTTCTTATACCAGATTCCTTTAAAGGTACGTTATCTTCCCGCGAAATTTGCGAACTTATCGCAGCACAAATCGCTCAGCAATTTCCTGAATGCGAGATTGTTTCTATTCCTGTCGCAGACGGCGGCGAAGGAAGTATAGAGTGCTTTTTGTCGGCTCTTGGTGGCGAAAAAATTACTGCCACGGTAAGCGATCCTTTCTTTCAGCCCCTAGAGACTTACTATGGACTTATCGCTAAGAGCCATCTCAGCAAGAGCCCTACCGCAATTGTCGAAATGGCCTCATGCGCCGGCCTTCCCCTGGTTGAAAACCGTAAAGACCCCAAGGCAACCACGACCTATGGAGTGGGAGAACTTATGGTTTGCGCAGCCCATCGCGGAGCCCAAACTATTATCGTAGGACTTGGTGGCAGCTGCACTACTGATGGCGGATGTGGTGCCGCCGCTGCAGCAGGAATAAAATTTTACGACGCTCAAGGAAACACCTTTGTTCCTACAGGAGGAACACTGACAGATATCGCACGTATCGATACCTCAGGACTTGATCCCGTACTTTCACAAACAACCATTCTTGCTATGTGCGATATCGATAATCCCATGTATGGACCTACAGGTGCTGCATATGTGTTTGCTCCTCAAAAAGGCGCTGACGACAGTACCGTTTCTGATCTCGATAGAGGACTTGCCCATCTTGCTGCTCTCATAAAACGTGACCTCGACATTGAGGTA
>USIG01000051.1 GCA_900554685.1 uncultured Cryptobacterium sp. | reverse complement strand
TCTTAGCAGCTACACTCTTAGCAGCTACACTCTTAGCAGCTACACTCTTAGCAGCTACACTCTTAGCAGCCTGCTCTTTTATAGCCTGCATTCTTAATAGTTTTCGGGATTAACCGGACGCTTGAAATCAGGCTCTACCGTTAACAAGCGAGGACCATCTTCGGTAATGGCGATAGTCTTTTCAAAGTGAGCCGAAGGTTTTCCATCGCGCGTCACCACTAACCATCCATCGCTCATAACCTTAGTACGATAGGTACCAATGTTAATCATGGGCTCAATCGCAATTACCATACCTGGCTCAAGCTTCATGCCATGATGCTTGCGTCCATAATTTGGAACATTAGGCTCTTCGTGCATGTTGCGACCTACGCCATGACCAACATATTCACGAACAACCCCATAGCCTTCTTTTTCGGCAATCTCTTGGATAGCGTGTCCGATGTCGCCCAAATGATTTCCAGGACGAGCCGCCTCTATGCCAGCCCACATGCATTTTTCAGTAACGTCGAGCAGATGCTGCTTTTCGGGAGAAATTTTACCTACAGGGAAAGTCCAGGCATTATCGCCTACCCAACCCCCTACGATTGCGCCCGTATCTATAGAGAGAATATCGCCCTCCTGCAAGATAACGCTTTTTGAAGGAATACCATGAACAATCTGCTCATTAATAGATGCGCAGATAGATCCCGGAAATCCGCCATAGCCCTTAAACGCAGGAATACCACCTTCCATACGAATAAGCATTTCAGCTATATGGTCCAACTCTTCAGTAGAAATACCAGGCTGCACGCGAGCACCTACCTCGCGCAACACCTTCGCTGACAGACGACCTGCTTCTGCCATCTCCTCAATCTCTTGAGGGCTTTTCAAAATTACTCCATTACGGGATCTTCCAAGACTCATAAGCGTAAACCTCTTTCTAATCTTTCGAGGTTAGAATACACCCTCTACCAAATATGCGAAAGCAGAAACATATAATGCCTGCTCTAGGTTATGATGTGTCCATACATTTTATACAAGGAGAACTATGGATAACCGAACCCCGCGTCACCGCCATACCCCATCGGATCCCCGCTCGCATCAGCGCAATGTAATAGACGGAAGGCCCATTCCTCGGCGCCGTTCATCCGATCCTGCCTCGTCAGCATCGGATGGGTATTTTGATAGATCACGAATCTCCGCAGATGACGCTGCACTCGTCTCAAGAAACACTACGCAAAAAGGCCCTCAGCCTGATCCCTCTCGGCGCACGCCTGATTGGGCAAAGGGAGCGTCTGGGCAATCTCAGTCCGTATATGGATCGGCGCAGCCTTATCCAGAGTCGACGCAAGCTTATTCGGGCTCAGCGCAATCTTACTCACGTCCAGAGCAGTCTTACCCTAGATCAGCCCAACCTCGCCCTGGAGCGGCACAGCCTTATTTGGGTTCAGCGCAGCCACAACAGAGACCTGCCCGAAGGCAGCAAGGAGCACAAGGTCAACAAGGTAGATCAGCCTATCGCAGAGAGCATGCCAGCCGCTACAGTGAGCCCTTTACCGACCAGCCAAATGAGGTACCTGCATATCAAGAGCCTCTTGAAAATCAACCTTCCTGGTACGATCCAAACCGTGCAGAAAGGTCCGCTACACCACGAGCAACCCTCGATACAAGTCTTGAAAATCCCCGATGGTACTCGCGCAACGAAAATGATGTCTATGTTGGCGCTCGCCATTCTTTTGGCGGATCCAGAGGACAAGGCAAACAGAGCGCAAGCAGATATGGTGGCGAAAACAACTACGGCAGCAGAAGCAGCAGCTTTACTAATCGTGGTCTTTCGTTCAGCGCCTCAGGGCACACGAGATCGAAACTTCCTTTCTTTATTGGCGGCGGCATTGTTGTTCTTGTTTTACTTATCGTATTGATTGTCAACGTGGTTAACGCCCTTGCCACCCCGCAACAGTCCACGCAAGAAGAAACACTCCCTGTTGCCGAAAGCGCTCCTACTCAAACTTCGTTTACTATCTCTTTTGCAGGAGACTGCACTTTAGGTACCGACTCAAGCTTTGATCCCTCGACGAGTTTCACGGCCATGTATAACGAGGTCGACGATCCGGCATATTTCATGAAAAACGTTGCAAGTATTTTTGGATCAGATGACTACACCGTCGTAAACATGGAAGGCACTTTGACCGAATCTGATTCACGTCAGGACAAGACCTACGCCTTTAAAGGACCTGCCGAATATACCGAAATTCTGAAATCCGGCAATATCGAAGCAGCCTCTCTTGCCAACAACCACTCACGCGACTATGGCGAGCAAAGCTACACCGACACCATTGAAGCGCTCGATGCAGCAGGTATTACAAACTTCGGTTATGACCGTATCGCCTACGCCGATGTTAAAGGTGTGAAAGTGGCCCTCATAGGAACCTATATGCTTGCCGAGGGACTCGATATTAAAGACGAAATGATCACCAATATCAACACAGCTAAAAACGAGGGCGCGCAAGTTATTATCGTGTTCACTCATTGGGGAGTCGAAAAAGAAACGGTTCCTGAAGCTGACCAAGTTGAGCTAGGTCATGCCGCTATCGATGCAGGAGCAACCATCGTTGTAGGATCCCATCCCCACGTCATCCAAGGATACGAAAAATACAATGGCCGATACATTGTCTATAGCTTAGGAAACTTCTGCTTTGGAGGCAACAAAAACCCAAGTGACAAGGATTGTATGATTTTCCAACAAACCTTTACCGTTACAGGAAATGATGTCGCAACAGACGATGCAATTAATGTCATCCCTTGTTCGATCTCTTCCTCATCAAGCAGCAACAACTATCAGCCTACTCCAGCTGAGGGCGAAGAAGCGGATCGCATTAAGGCAAAAATCGAAGAAAGCAACGAGAGCATTGCTGCCCTTTCTGCAGAAGTATCAGGCGCTTCTCAGTCAAATAACAGCGGAAGCGACGCGAACAATACTGACGAAGCGAGCGCTTAATGGGCTTTCCTGATTTGGCGCATACCCCTATGAACAACTCGCCTGATGATTCCTCTGCACGTGGCAACTCGCGCACGGGTGACAGCCCGCATACGCGCGGCGGATCATATACAAGCAACTCATATACCCATAAAAGCCCACACACGCCTAGCAGCTCGCACACGCTTGGCAGGCTACCACGTACGATCAAAATTGCAAAAGACGGAACCTGGGTACGCATAATTGACCAAACGAAACTTCCTTATGAGCTTTCCTATATCACTATCACCCAATGGGAGCGTATGGTTGAGGCCATCCAGCGTCTTGAGATCCGTGGTGCTCCCGCCCTTGGCGTAGCAGGAGCCAGTGCTCTTTGTCTTTTCGCCATCAATCAAAGCAAGGCAGTTGATATCGCTTCTTTTTTAGATGACCTCTCACGCGTTAGCAAAAGCGTCGCTACCGCAAGACCAACCGCAGTAAATCTTAGCTGGGGCGTTCGGCGTGTGTATAAGGCCGCTTTGAATGCAAGCAGCCTGCCAACTGCCGAAGTAAAATCACTCACACAAGCTCTGATTCAAGAAGCTCATGCTATCTGCGAAGAAGACGAACGATCCTGCCGCCTTATTGGCGCAAACGGAGCAAACTTGTTTACTAAACCAAGCACTGTACTAACCCATTGCAATGCTGGTTCTTTAGCAACCGCCTATTACGGAACAGCGCTTGGTGTGATTTATTCTGCCTTTGAGCAGGGAAAGATTACGCGCGTATTTGCCGATGAAACTCGCCCCGTGGGACAAGGGGCACGCCTTAGTGCGTGGGAACTCGCGCAGGTAGGAGTACCCACCACCGTAATTTGTGACAATATGGCTGCAAGTCTTATGGCTCAAGGAAAAATCGATGCGGTGCTGGTAGGCGCAGACCGAATCTGCGCAAACGGCGATACAGCAAACAAAATCGGCACCTATGGACTAGCCGCTCTTGCTCACTACCATCACATCCCCTTCTATGTCGCAGTCCCTGTCTCCACTATTGATTGGACGCTTGCTCAGGGTTCTTTAATAGAAATCGAACAGCGCGATCCTAGCGAAGTGCTTGCCCAGCCAATTCCCGGAGTTGACCTTTACAACCCTGCCTTCGACGTAACCCCTGGCAATCTTGTGACAGCCTTTATCACCGATAAGGGCATCGCATCACCCGAAAAGCTTGATCTTCTCAAATACCCAGAATGAAAAATTTGGAAGACCAAAAGAACAAAACAATAAACAGCGTCATAATAAATAAAACACTTACAACCACTATGGCCGAGCGCATAGTGCGCTACTAGCACATAGTGCACTACTTATGGCTCCGCTAGCCAAGAGAGGATCACTTATGAACGACGCTCCTGTTTGGTTTATTACCGGCGCAAGCCGCGGATTTGGGCAAGAGTTCGCCCGTTGCGCCCTTGAGCATGGTTGTCGCGTTGCAGCAACAGCCCGCAAACCCGAAACAATTAGCGCAGCATTAGGCGAACACGACAATCTGCTTCCTGTTGCTTTGGATGTTACTGATCAAGAGCAAATCAACAGCGCCATTGATACCGTCATCGAAAAGTTTGGGCGCATTGATGTTCTTGTCAACAATGCAGGATATGGCATTTTCGGCTCACTCGAAGAATTAAGCGATGCTGAGACTCACGCTATTTTTGACACTAACGTCTTTGGCATGATCAACGTTACGCGAGCAGTGCTTCCCTCTATGCGCGCACAGCAATCAGGACGCATTGTTAATGTTGGCTCCATTGCAAGTATCGCCTGCGATCCTGGCGGATCGCTCTATGATGCCGGAAAAGCTGCCATTGCTGCAATAAGCGAAGCACTCGCGCTGGAAATGAAGCCGTTCGGTGTAGAGAGCATGGTTATTTTACCCGGTATGTTCCGCACTAATTTCTTTGACGGGTCTTCTATTCAAACACCCGAAAACCCTCTTGCCGCCTACGACAATACGCCCGCCCGCGGTGCCGAAGAGTATTGCTTAGGACATAACTACCAACAACACGGCGATCCCGCTAAAGCAGCACAACTGGTTTACCAGATCGTAAGCAATACCGACCAGCCTCTACCTCTTTGGCTTCCTTTGGGGAAAGATGCCGTAAAGAAATTCGAAAAGCAAATCGCTCGCAAGGTAGACTCTATTCAACCTTATAAAGAAGCTGCTTCGGATTTGTTCATTGAAGAGTAACGATAAAAATAGCGAACTGCCAATTCGAACAAGAAGACGGATTGACATTTTTCCTTTTAGCTACTGAAGGCCGAATTGCCTAGTCGGACAAGAAGTTCAATGGGCTTTGTGTCATAGCGAAACCTAAGAAAGGCGAAAGACCTTGAACATCCAAGATCTTTCGCCTTCTTTTTAAAAGCTGATTTGATCAACCTTGATCAACCGTTATTTCCCAGGAAAATAATCGCTCATTGTTTCAGCCCAAGAACAACCCATAAGCTGTTTAAAGCTAAGCACTTCTACTTTTCCATCCGAAACTAGCAGCATTCCGCCATTGCCGATAGGCCGTAAAGCACTGGTTAGCGAAAAGGTATCGCAAAACCATAGCTGATTGCTGCCGATTTCGGCAGAAACACATTGAGCAACGGGCGTATGCCCAACAATCTGGTCTATCCCCAAAGCAGGATCAGCCTTCAGCTCCCACAGATCAGCCCATAAGGGCCCTGGGATATCCCAACCACCACGACCAGAACCACATGAATCGAGAGTCTCCCAGCATGTTTGATCGGCAAACATTTCATTAAGAACCTGCGCCGCTAAAACCGCTCTTGAAGCTTTGTCTTTACCGCAACAAACTGGCATATATTCATCGATCCAGCGCTGGGTAATACCTGCATGAGTAATGAGATATCCACCAAGCTCAACAGCCATTTCCACATGAAAACGCTCTACTAAATCGCGCACTTCATCAATGATGTCAAACTGCGTTCCAGGACCTTCCACGCCCTTTAGATAGCACAGATCGTGATTTCCTAGAACAAGGCGAATCGACATTCCCTCGCGACGTTTAGTTTCAATCCATTGCGCAAAACGACGCAATGCTATCAAAGCAGCTTCATCACTTGCAAGCCAATCATCACTATAGTCACCCGTAAAGACCACTTCATCAATTCTGTAGCGTTGCAAAGCCGCATCAACAGCAGCACAGATATACTTCTGCTTCAAATGGGTATCGCCCACTACTAAAGTGGATGACGAATTGGCGTCGTAGTCCATGTCTCACTCCCAAAAACGTCCTTTACGAACCTGCAAGAATAGTTTGTTGAACTTTCTTCGTCAATTGAGAAAATACCAAGTCATAGCTTTTCTTGAACCCGGATAAGTAAGAAGTCGTTTATCAATCTGATGAAATTCCATGACGCACCGACCTATAGAATTGGATGCCTAATAACAGTCTTCAAATTTTCCGGCTTAGTACGACGAGAATCTCCAAGATAAATTTCATGGTGCAGCCGCACGGGTGCCACACCGCCAGCGCAATCCAGCAAAGCAATTACCTCTTCCGGATCTCTTCCGTCAATCGAAGCAATATCGAAAGTAAGCTCCTGCTCAAGAGCGAATTCTTTGAGCTTCGCAATAGTTGATGGCTCATTATCATAGGGGCCTTTATGCATAAAGAAGTTCGAGTGCCTGCTTATAGGCTCCTCCTTCTTCATTTGGATCGCCGCTACCTGCAACTGCTACAAAATTCATCGAGGGAACTTCTATTAAAGCAGGCTTTGTTTTTGGTAAATATAAATCCTTATATTCCCTCTTAAAATCGTATGCCATTACTCCCCTCCTTTTCAGCATTCCAATACAGGCATTATATCAGAACATTTGTTCGTATCTTATTACGCCTTTTACTGTTTAACGCTCTAGAGGACGATTTCTGTCTATTTTCCTGGTTGATTTCAACTACCTCGTCGACTCAATTGCCTCATCAACTAACGAAACTGTCTCGCTCCATTGAGCAGGCGCTCCAATCACAGATTCGCCGTCCCCTTCCTGAGGGCCATAATCTGCAAAACCAGCATGATTGCCGCCATCTATTACTTCCGTCATGGAACCCTGAGGTAAATTCGATTCATTTTCCACAAGAGCGTCTCGGTTAAGCACCCCATCATTGCTGCCGTATATACTAACTACCCTTAAACCAGAAGTGGAAAGATCGTTTGTCGAATAGGCCGCTAGAAAAATCATTCCTTGTAATTCGCTCCTATGCGAAGAGGCATACGAAGCACCCATGGCACCGCCCAAAGAATGACCTGCTAACCACCATGAGTCTACACCTGGAGCAGCATCCATCAATTCGGAAGCTTTATCGATACCGAAAAACGCCAAGTTAAAAGGCATTTTGGCAATAACGCAGTAATATCCCTTTTGCGCAAATTCGTATGCCAGGGGTACATAAGAAACAGGGTCAACCTTTGCCCCAGGATACAAAACAATGCCCGTCTGCGCTTGCGAATCGCCAACCGCAATACCACTTTCGCTTTCTTGCAATTGCCCAGAATCAGCCAATTCGCCCATCATTTCCGTTGCTGTTTCTCCAGCATGATAATAATCTGAAGTGTATGCATAAAATGCCGCACATACAACAACGATAAGAACAAGAAGCGTTATACCCAGGCGCTTAGGCCACGCTCTTTTCTTTACTCCGACCTGGCCTGCTGCCGTATCTCGACTTTGTTCCCTATCCTTCTCGTATTCAGTAACCATCTGCCCTATCTACTTCCAGCGTTTAAGTGTTGGCAACACCGCGCCAAGCAACGACGCGCATTCATCCACCGACCAATTCATATATTCCGCCATGCGGGGAGCACATTCTTCAATCATGTCCTCCATGGTGGTTTCGTAAGTATATTCACCCTTGTCATAACACCAACGACAGAATTCTTCTGTTTCACTTCCGTCGGCTTCATGACCAAATTGATCAGGTCCGGTAAACATCATCCCGCAACTCTGACAATACTGCTCAGGCATTTCCAGCAAATCGGTAATAGGTACCTCGAGCGTAAAAGCAAGAAGCTTAGTCATATCAATACCGGGCGTCGTTTCGCCTGTCTCCCAACGGCTTACCGCCTGACGCGTAATATAGAGCTTTTTTGCAAGTTCTTCCTGGGTAAGACCACGTTCTTGACGCAATTTTGGCAATACATCCTTTAAGGCCATAGTGCATTCCTTCACTGAGCGTATTTTTACTCTTATCTCGTTTGATTTCTTTCGTTTGACTTTGAGATTCTCGACTTACTACATTGTTCTTGAGTGAATACAGAAAGGCAAGCAACAAGCTGTTGCTTGCCTTTCTAGCAAAGGAGTGCACAATCAAAAACTACGTTAAGACTTCAAAGCCGAGCTCTGTTAAACCCTACTGTTCTTCGGCATGCGTTTGAACTTCTTCTACCGGCATATCGTCAATCTTGATACGCAGCTTTTCGGTGGTGCCATCCAAGTGATCGAAACGTTCATTTTTGATGTCGGAATTTAAGAACACCACTGCATGACCGGCATCCATTGCAAAGTGAAAGTTTGCCTCACTTAAATGATGAAGTTCTCCTGCGATAATCTTATCGGCTCGCTTTGCCAAATTATTCAGCATAAACGCATTCATATGCAGGTAGTAGAGAAGTTGCAAGGTTCTATCATTAACCGCTCCTCCGCGATCAATGTCGCGCCTGATTTGCGAAAGCAAGCGTTCATCCACGCGCTCCATCTCCTGTACCTTATGCGAAATGGTTAAGTTTCTGCGTGCCTGCAACAAAACGAAAACCAAAGTCAGCACAATCAGAGTACCGCACAACACAAATAACAACCGAATAAAAAGGGTATCTCCAAGTGACATAGTGGAATACAGCGCCGTAAGAGCTAATTGCGTACCAGCTGCCATAGAAACGGCAGGGCCGAAATTAAGAAGAATAACGGTATAACCTATGACCAACACAAAGAACAGGCGCACTTCAAGCGGGATAAAGTGAATCACACCTACAAAAATCACAATGCCAATAAACATACCGAGCGTCTGTTGTCCCATCATTTTGATAGTTTCATCACGATAGGTATTCAGCATCAAAAACGACGTGAGAGGAATCCACACACCAAAGCGCGTGTCAAAGTGAGCACTCATCACTTCAGCGATCAAAAATCCTACGCCCACTATGACTGAAAGCTGAATAGCAAATCGGATTTGAGGATTTTTATGCGAAAAATTATCGCTGATGAACCGAGCACGATACTTGAGCCCTTTCCATAAAGGTGTTGAATTGTCGCGCGAAGTCGCACTTTCTCGCAAAGTGCGAACAAGCGCCTCAAGCGTTGCGCGACACGCCGTATCGTGCTCTATATTGTCGAGCTTATGCGTTTCCAAAAAGCCTTCAAGCGCATCAATCATGGCACGAACCTGCAATATTCGGCCTTTACCGAAAGCAAGAAACACCTCGGATAAATCCAAGAAATACATTTGCTCTTTTTCGCCCATGGTAGAGACTTTGCGTGAAGCTGCCTGAAGCATGTCGGCAATCTGTTCTGCACACACCAACAGTGAAAACGTGTAGCGCTGCCTGCCGCTTAACAAACCACCCTGACGAAACGTTACGCCATATTCTGTGTTGCAATACTCTTGTGCGATTCTATACACGCGATGAGAATCGATATCGATCGTATTGCCATGCGATAAGTCGATAAGCTGAAAACCAATATCGTCGAACGCGCGCATAATAAATTTTCTATCACGGGCAATTTCGCTTTCTTGCTTTACCGCCTTCATGGCATAGATAAAGGCTGTTGTGCATGCAATAGCAAAAATGGTTGCGCCTAAGCGAAGGGGTATTTCCTGGGCGCTAATCGGATAAATCTCTAAAAGCAGAAAGCCCATTCCTAGCATGAAGAAGTTTCGCGGTAAATACGGATCAGAATTGAGAAGCGTAATACCAAACATATAAACTGCGCTTCCAAATACGAGAAGTGCCGGATGAAGACCAGCAAGAGAAGCACAAAGACTCATTACGAAAAATAAGAAAGCATGTTTGAGATAATTCGCAAATGAAAGCCCTATGGTCTCTACCATCGTTTTAGCAAACGATTGAAACACAATGCCCAGCAGAGCATCTTCGACACCAAAAAGGTTATATTCCACAAAAAACAGAGCAACAAGAAATACCACGTATGGAATGACATTTAAAATACGTTTTCCCATTGCCCCTCCCCTCTGGCGAAAATTATTGCTCGTTTGCTAAATACGACTCATCCACCTTGCCTTGCTTTCCATCCCAAACCATATGCTGAGCAAGAGCAATCATGTTTTCTACTGCCCTGGTTTTATGAGCGTTTTTGCGATACGCAAGATAAATCTGATGAGCTCCGTGTCCTGCGTTATCCGCAAAAGGAATACGCTTTAACTCGGGAAACGGTGCCAAACCAAGAGTATCAAGTGAAATACCCATAAGATCAGGATTTACGGAAACTTCACCACCGAGGGTGATTTCATCATCGCACCATTGCTTGATATTAAGATCAAACTGTTCGATTAGACCTTTCACTTCGCTTCCAATTGATGTTTCAGGTCGGTAGGTCACAATGTCGGTCTTGCGCATATCTGAGACGCTGATGCTGTCCTTATTTGAAAGAGGATTGTCTTTATGAACCACCGCAACAAAGTCCTGCGCAAGCACTGGAATAAATTCAATATCAGGCAACCCCTCAGCGTAGGCACAAATGGCAATGTCATAAGTGCCGTCTTCGAGATGTTCAAGAAGTCCTTGCGTAAGCCCCTGATAAAGGCGCACATCTACCTGAGTACCGTAAATGCCGCGATACGTACGCAAAAGCGCAGGCAAATAATCTGACTGCACCGTAAAAATAGTGCCAATATCAATCGTTCCTGAAAGGCTGTTAGCGTGTTCCTGGGCAATCTGAATACCCTTGTCTATTACGTCTAGGCCCTCTGACACGTATTCATTAAACTCTTTGCCATACTTTGTCAGACGGACGTTGCGTCCATGCTGTTCAAACAGCGGAATCCCCAATTCGTTTTCTAATTGCTTAATAGAGTTAGAAAGCGCCGGCTGGGTAATAAAAAGTGCTTCAGCAGCACGAGTGAAATGCTGAACCTCCGCCAACTTTCTAAAGTAACGCAAT
>USIG01000050.1 GCA_900554685.1 uncultured Cryptobacterium sp. | reverse complement strand
GAAAATATGACAAACTAGCACTCTCCGTTATCGAGTGCTAGGATTGGATGAGCAAATTTTAAATAGTGCCGCGAGAATCGAGGCTATATGTCATTTGATAAATTTACGGACAAAGCGCGCAAGGTGCTTGTTCTTGCTCAGGAAGAGGCTCGTGCTCTGCATCAGCCTTACGTGGGCACCGAACATGTCCTCTTGGCGCTTATGAAAGAACAGGACGGGCTGGCCGCACAAGCGCTTGATAAGCTTGGTGTGAAATACGACGCAGCCGTACAGTGCGTTCGTCAGATTGTGACGATCGATGAAAACACTGACGTATCGGGCCACTTGAGCTTTACTCCTCGCGTTAAGCGAGTGTTGGAAAACTCGTTGCGCGAAGCAATGCAGATGGGTAAATCTTATATTTCTACCGAGCATCTTCTGTTGGGTATCGTTCGTGAAAATGAAGGTACGGCAATGGATGTTTTGGCTCGCCTGGGTGTAACGGGTGATGCTATTCGCTCAGCACTTAACGATTTGGTTGGCCAGTCTGCGGTATATGCGGGCACCAACTTCGATCCTACGGTTAACACTTCCGATAGCATGCTGAAAGAGTTTGGCACCGACCTTACGAAAAAGGCAGCTGACGGAAAGCTTGATCCGGTTATCGGGCGTGCTGGCGAGATCGAACGTGTCATGCAGATCCTCTCTCGTCGTCAGAAGAACAATCCGCTTTTAATCGGCGAGCCCGGCGTGGGTAAAACTGCGGTTGTCGAAGGCTTGGCTCAGCTTATTGTTGCTGATCAGGTGCCTGATATCTTGCATAACATTCGCATCTTCACCCTTGATGTGTCTGCCCTTGTCGCAGGTTCAAAATATCGTGGTGAATTTGAAGAGCGTCTGAAGAAGGTTATTAAGGAAGTCGAGCAGGCAGGCGATATTATCCTGTTTATTGACGAACTTCATACCCTCATTGGCGCAGGCGCTGCTGAAGGTTCAATCGATGCCGCAGCTATTTTGAAGCCACCGCTGTCGCGTGGCGAAATCCAGATTATTGGCGCTACCACGTTGGACGAATATCGTAAGCATATCGAAAAAGATTCGGCATTCGATCGTCGTTTCCAAACGGTGCTGGTAAAGGAGCCAAACGAAGAACAGGCTGTCCGCATTTTGGAGGGCTTGCGCGACCGTTACGAAGAACATCATCACGTGCATTTCACTGACGAGGCGCTTTCTGCGGCGGTAAGTTTGTCGGATCGCTATATCCAAGATCGCTATTTGCCCGACAAGGCAATTGACGTTTTGGACGAAGCGGGTGCTCGTATGAGAATCCGCAATATGGTTCTTCCTGAAGAGCTGCAAAAAATAGACGACGAACTTCGTAAGCTGCGCTCCGCTAAGGAATCGGCTATTGCTGACCAAGACTTTGAGCGCGCTGCGAAGGTGCGTGATGAGGAAGAAAAGCTTCAAAAGGAACGCGCGGAAGCTCAGAAGAACTGGGAAGAGAAGACCTCGAAGACTCTCAATGAAGTTTCCGTTGAAGATGTGGCCGATATTGTTTCCATGACGACGGGTGTGCCAGTATCGAATCTCACCGAAGCAGAAACTGAAAAGCTGCTTCGTATGGAATCGGTCTTGCATGAGCGTGTTATTGGTCAAGATGAAGCAATTACGGCCCTTTCTAAGGCGATTCGTCGAAGCCGTTCGGGCTTAAAAGATCCAAAGCGTCCGGTCGGTTCCTTCATTTTCTTAGGACCTTCGGGTGTTGGTAAGACTGAGCTTTCTAAGGCATTGGCAGAATTTCTGTTCAATTCCGAAGATGCTCTTATTTCCTTCGACATGTCTGAATATATGGAAAAGCACTCGGTATCCCGTCTGGTTGGTTCGCCTCCGGGATATGTTGGTTATGACGAAGGTGGTCAGCTGACCAAGGCGGTTCGTCAGCGTCCTTATTCGGTGGTGCTTTTTGACGAGATCGAAAAGGCACATCCTGATGTGTTCAATATCTTGCTTCAGATTCTTGAAGAAGGTCGTTTGACGGATTCTCAGGGGCGTGTGGTCGACTTCCGTAACACGGTTATCATCATGACCTCCAATGTGGGCGCTCGTGAAATTACCACCAGTGCACCGCTTGGCTTCGCGTCAGGCGAAAAGGGCGGTTTGGATGATAAGGAAATCAAGTCGCGCGTAATGAGCGAAGTTAAGAAGCTCTTTAGACCTGAATTCTTGAATCGAATCGATGAGATTATCGTATTCAAGTCGCTTACCGAAGATGAAATTGTTCAAATCGTTGATTTGATGATCGATGAATTGCGTCAGCGTTTGATCGAGCAAAATATGACTATCAATTTGACGAAAGAAGCGAGCAAGTTCATCGCAAAAGAAGGAACCGACCTTTCCTTCGGCGCTCGACCTCTCCGTCGTGCTATTCAGAGGCTCGTGGAGGATCCTCTTTCAGAACAGATTCTGGAAGGAAAATGGACGAGCGGCTCGGTGATCGATGTTGATCTTGAGCATTCCGAAGAGGGAGACCATCTTGTCTTCGTGCCAGGAACTGGTTCTATACCTGCACCGCGTAAGCGTGATACCATAGCTGCAGAGGCTGAGCTACTTCTGGCAGGATATGATCTAGGCCATGCGGGACTTTCGTCACGCGGCGGCGGATCATCTTCCGGGGATCAAGCAGCCGATTAATTTCGGTAAAAGCCTCAGGTAGGGGCGCGCCGCGCGTGAAGCGTATAGCGCGCGGTGGTACAGGAGTTCCTTATGAGTGACAAGACAATTGATCCCGTATATGTTCCGTCTGTTCTCGAGCATGCTATGGCTATGTTCGATGATATGAATTTTGATGCCCTCAAGGTGGAGCCCCGCCTTGAGGGTGTTGTTGATAAAAACCCCAAAACCGCTGCCATTATCTTGGCGGGAGGCAGCGGCGAACGTTTTGGTCATGAAGGCGGCAAGCAATTAGTTGAAATTGCTGGCAAGCCTATTCTTACTCGCTCTGCTGAGGTGTTCGACGCGGTGGGCGATGTAGGCCTTATTGTGGTGGTGTGTCCAGAAGAGCGCACTGAAGAATATCTCGCAAAAGCTATTGATCCTTTTCCTTTTGTAACTCCTATCGTGATGGCACCTGCAGGTTCTATTCGTCAGGAATCAGCATTTTCTGGTCTTGAATTGGTGCCCGAGGAATACGAATTTGTGATTTTGCATGATGGCGCTAGACCCCTTGTAACTAAAGAGCTGATCGAGCACACCATTAATACGGTAAAGGGCAATATTGATTGTGACGGTGCCGTAGTAGGTCATCCGTCCATTGACACCCTCAAGGTAGTTGAAAATGGCGTTATCGTAGGAACGCCTGATCGCTCGGTATTCTGGAATGCTCAAACACCGCAAATCTTTCGTGCGGGAATTTATCGTCGCGCTCACGCCTCCGCGCTTTCCGATGGGTTTGTAGGCACTGATGATTCGTCTCTTATCGAGCGCTTAGGTGGTCGTGTCCTTGTGGTTGAGGGCAAGCGAGACAATATTAAGCTTACGGTTCCAGAGGATTATTTACTCATGTCTGCTGCTATTCGCTCAGCAATTGAAGAGCGTCGCGAAGAATAAAGGTATGCGCCTAGTAAGGTATGCGCCTGGTCTTGGGAATAAGGGAGTGCGTTCCACGCTTTTTGCTCGTCAAAAGCAAAGGGTAGAGCTTTTCTTTGAGAAAATAATGACTGCATCCTTGAAAACCAAGAGATAACGCTATACTCGCACAAAAAAGAAAACGCTTTGTTGTCATAAGCAAAACGAGAGGAATTGCAATTCTATGTATAACCCATCTATGGCTGCCGCCTTTAAAAGAATGCGCATAGGGCTTGGTTATGATGTGCATGCTTTTGGGCCGGGGAGAAAACTTATTTTAGGGGGGGTCGATATCCCTCACCATCAAGGTTTAGAGGGACATTCTGACGCTGATGTACTAGCTCATGCCGTTTCTGATGCATTGCTGGGTGCCATTCGTGGAGGCGACATCGGAAAGCTTTTCCCCGATACTGATCCTGCCTACAAGGGTGCAGATTCGCTGAAATTACTTTCCGAGGTAGCGCGGCTCGTGCGCGAAGAGGGGTACGAGATTATTGATATTGACTGCGTTATTGCAGCTCAGGCCCCTAAGCTTTCCCCTTATCGTGATGCGATGCGGAAAAATCTCGCACGCGCCTGCGGTATTGAGGTTGAATCAATGGGAATTAAGGCCACTACAACTGAGCATTTAGGTTTTGAAGGCCGCGAAGAAGGAATTTCAGCTCAGGCGGTAGCGCTTGTGTATAAAGAATCGTAAAGGGTAGCACTATGAAACAATTTGAATTGCATCCTGCATCGGAAAGCTCTTACCGAAAGGAGGACGCAGTTAATTGTTTTAGGCGATTGCCAGCGGCAATACTATCGCTAGTAGTGACGCTTGCGTGTACCTTCTTGGTTTTGGCTGCTTCTTCTCCTACCGCATATGCGGCAGAGGTAGGAGATACCTTCACGGAAGGCGGTCTTACGTATAAGGTTCTTAATGATTCACGCCAAGTCGAACTCGTTGGATGTGATGAGAGCGCAAGTTCGATAAATGTGCGTACCTTAATAAGTCATAGTGAAGGAACCGTCTATGTTCCCTATAGTGTTACCAGCGTTTCAAAAAATGCGTTTAGCAACTATAGCGGCACGGTAGTATTCGAACAAAATGTCAGTTCATTTTACGAAAATATTTTTAACAGCTTACCTGAAAACGCAACGCTGGTTCTGAATTGTGCCAATCAATTAGCGGAAAATGGCACTACAGTTCAGCTTTTGTCGATGGCTTCTTATGTACTGGAAGCAGATGGTGCAAATCAAACAATCAGCCTTCCTGAAGAGCGGTCCTTTTCTGAGATACGGGCTGAATCAGCGTATGGTTTGACGATTCTTAATAAAAGTGATGCACCCATTTCGTTGCAGTGTGAGAGCGCCCTTACTAAAGAATTTTTCCCAGTGGAATTAGCGGTGGGCGATCAGTATTCTACGAACTGGTTGTGGCCTTTCCTTGATCAGTTCTCCTATTCAGTCAATGGTGGAGAGCCAGTATTGGTGGAGGGTACAGACAGGCAGAGGGAATACTCGGTAGAGTTGCCTGCAGAAACTCCCCTTGATGCCACTATCGCGATAGATATCTCTTCATTTCCTGGCATTGCAAAGGGCTATGTGAGTACATCGTGGGAAAACAACACGCAGGAAATTAGCCTCGAAAATGGAAAGGCAACTACAGAGGTTACCCTTGTGTCAAAGGATGACCCTGAAGGTACCGGATTTTCAATAACTACCACCATAGAATTTTCGGTCCCTACTACTTCACAAACGGTGTGGATTGGGGGCGTGCGTCATGATGGGGCATTTTCTGAAGAGGGGATAACACTTTCGTATGAAGGCGGAACTCCTGTGGTAACACTCGATGGTGCAATCATCGATCAAGCGGGAGGTCCTAATGCGAGTGGATATGCCCTTTATGCGTCCGGTGATTTGGTCGTGGCGCTTGCAGAAGGAAGCGATAATTATATTTCTGTAGGCGAAAGCGGACGCCAGACGGGCGCTTTGCATGCAGGAGGCAAACTTACTGTTTACAGCGAGGGAACTTCTAATCCGGGAAAATTGAATATTGACTATACGCAGTATGCTTTCGATTCGTCTCGGATTACAGGTGTGGTGTCGGCTAATACTTTGTCGATAGGCGCTAGCGTAAACGTGAAGTATTGCGAAAATGCCCAGGTTGGAACGCTTCTAAGTGATCCCTTGACGTTAGTGTATGCGGAAGGCAATATCGATCTTGGGTCGCGTGGCGCACAGATTTCTCTAGAGGCAACTGGCAAACGTGCTCTGTATGGCATAAGGAGCTATCAGGGGAACATCAACGCGGATGATTGTGGGGCCTTATCAGTAAACGGGAATATACTAAGCGCACTGTACTCAAACCAAGGAAATATTACTCTTGGGAATCATACTGATGTTTCGCTGACTTGTGCAGGTGGCGCTAACCCAGGTATTGTAAATGCGCTTGAGGGCACGGTTTCAATCAGCCCCGTAAGTGGTTCGGGAAATATTGTAGTTGCTTCCAACGATGCGAACACACCAGCCTTTTTAGCAAAAAACATCAAGCTTGACGATGGAGTAATTGTTACTGAGCCCGCATCAGCGCAGATCGGAACCACTAGCGATTCTGCTTACGGAACATGTGCGACTATTGTTGATCAAGATACTTCGCCTGCTGCAAAGGTTGTCATTTCGAATAAGAGCGCCGCTGAACTTGTAGGAAAAGCCATAAGTAAATGCTTCCCCGATAATGCGCTTGGAGAAGCGGTTTGGACTGGTGTGCTCAGGAAGAGCGATTCGTATGATAGTTCCTACAAATTATCGATTGAAGATGCGGCGGCTATTGTTTCCTGCCCTGGGCTTGTAGTTGATGTCTACCAAAACACCGATTTTAGTAGTGGTGGCATTTCGAATCTGCCCTCATTGGATATATTGGTTGTGCGCGCACATAATAACGCTAATGCTCAAATCGAAGTTGGTTTAAGTGGCCTCTCATTGAGCTCTTTATATGCGAGCGTTGATAATGTGCAAGCGCTGAGCATTAGCGGAGGCGATGTTCGTATTAGGGAATTTGATATTGCTCCGTCTTCTCAAACGGATTATTCGCTTAAGAGTCTTTCGTTTGGAGAAGACGTAGACGTTGGTTCATTGAGTGCTTCTGACTTACATGAGGTATCAGAGCTCAAGCTTCCTTCAAGCCTGAATTCATTGCGGCTTGCTAACTTGAACAATCTTACGCAATTGGATCTTGCCTCATGGGAAAATCTTCAAAGTCTTAGCCTTCGTGCGGTAGGAATTGATGGTGAGGGTGGCCTCAAGCTTGATCTATCTCATAATACGCAGTTACGCAGCGTAATGTTGGCATCTCTGAATCTTTCTGGGGATTTATCTTGTCAGGCGCTTTCTCAGCTTGAGAGTGTTAATTTTCGTTTTCTTGATGGACTTTCAGAGCTCGATCTGTCACAGAACCATGCGCTTACCGATGTGCACCTATCCTCATTGGGGCTTGAGAAAATCTCATTCGCTGATGATGCGGCGCTGACTTCGCTCAACCTTGAAAACAATAAGCTTACAGAATTGGTTATTCCTCAGGCAGCCCGGCTGGAGGATCTATCAGTGAGTGAAAACAATCTGACAACTTTAACTATTCCTGAAAACAGCAAAACGACACTTAAAGAACTTTATGCCTACCACAACAAGCTTGCTTCGCTTGATTTGAGCGGCATGAAGTTGGATCTGTGCCTTTTGAAGGAAGCTGATGCAACAGAACCTGGTCAAGGGACCAGTTTTAAGGGAGTGCTCCAAGAGGATGGAACGGTTGCCGTTGATCTTTCTGATCTTGCTGCGAACATTGTGAGGGTCGATCTCGGTTCGAAGGGAAAATACGATGCGGCGACAGGAATCTTAACATTTGATTCTAAAGATGCTGCGAACGCAGGCTTCTCGTATATATACGATACAAAGAGTACAGTTCTGGGCGAGAGCAGTTCTGACTATGTTCCCGTGTATATGGATGTAGCTGCTCATGTTGAATTAGAAGGTTCGTTGTCTGGCGGTGGAGATTCGCAAGGCGGTTCTGGTAGTGGCGGTCCGCAGGGTGACTCTGACGGCAGCGGCCCGCAAGGCGGCTCTGGCAGCGCCTCTAACGATAATGACTCCATCCAGCAAGCCCTTGCTGCAACGGGCGACAAGTTAGTAATTCCAGGGTTGCTGGTATGCGTTGCTGCTGCAGGCGTAGTGCTGTTCATTGCGCAACGAAAAATATCGTAGAATTACTATCGGCAGTTACACAAGGGTGGTATAAGCTAAAAAAGCAATTAGATTGCTTGATATAGGAGTTTCAATGATTCGAATTTATGACACGATGGCGCGCGAAAAGCGTCCCTTTGTTCCGGTAGAAGAAGGAAAAGTAGGGATGTATGTTTGCGGACCAACGGTGTATAACTACATTCATATCGGCAATGCACGTACCTTTATTTCATTTGATACCATTCGCCGTTATTTGATGTGGCGTGGCTACGAGGTAACGTTTGTTCAAAACATCACCGATGTAGATGACAAGATTATCGCGAAATCGCTTGAGGAAGGGCGAAGCGCTGCTGAGGTGGCTGCAGAATATGCCCAGGCATTCATTGATGACATGCATGCAGCAGGAGTTCTTGACCCTGATATTCGTCCTCGTGCAACCGAAGAAATCGATGCCATGATTGCGCTGGTTGAAAAGCTGATCGAAAACGGTCACGCTTATGAGGTAGAAGGCGATGTGTACTTTGCTGTTCGCTCTTACGAAAAGTACGGACAGCTTTCGAATCGCAAGATAGATGAAATGGAATCGGGTCACCGTGAGCTTCGCGCTGACGGACAGGGTCTTGAAGAGCGCAAACGTGATCCGCTTGACTTTGCGCTTTGGAAGGCTGCAAAGCCTGGTGAGCCCTCCTGGGATTCTCCGTGGGGCAAGGGTCGTCCTGGTTGGCATATTGAATGCTCTGCTATGTCGGAAAAGTATCTAGGACTTCCGTTCGACATTCATGGCGGTGGTGCCGACTTGGCCTTTCCGCATCATGAAAATGAGCGTGCTCAGTCGGAAGCGGCATGTGGTTGCACCTTTGCGAACTACTGGATTCATGGCGGCATGCTGCAAATCAATTCCGAAAAGATGTCAAAATCGTTAGGGAATTTCTTGCTGCTGCGTGATGTGTTGAAAACGACCGATCCTCGTGTTTTGCGTATGTTAATGCTTCAAACGCACTATCGCAGCCCGCTTGATTTTTCAGACGAGCGTTTGTTGGAAGCGCAAAGTGCACTTACTCGTCTTGTTAATTTCGTTACCAACACGGAATGGCTTTGCTCTAACCCAGCTCAAGACCCCTCCACTCTCGATGTGGATCAGTATCGTCAGGCTGTTGATGCTATGCGCAGCTCCTTTATCGAGGCAATGGATGACGACTTTAATACAGCGGGTGCTCTTGGGGCTATTTTCACCTTTGTAAGCGAAGCTAATACCTTGCTTTCTGATACATGCGTGTGCTGCGTGAATGCTGAAGCAGTAGAGGAGGGCGCCAAGGCAGTAGAAGAGCTTCTCGCTGTGTTGGGTATTGACCTCAATGATGCGCAAGAGGAAGGCGAAGAGAATACCGAAGAGGTCGTTGCTTTGGCATCTTCTCTTGCGGGATATAGCGGAACGGAAAGCGAAGAAGCTATCCAGGCTTTGCTTGATTGTCGTCAAAACGCTCGTACAGAAAAGAATTTTGCGCTCGCAGATCAGATTCGCGATGAGCTTGGTGCTCTTGGCTTTACTGTTGAGGATACTCCGCAGGGGGCGCGTGTGACGCGTAGCTAATTGCAACGCAGAGCTTATTGCGGCATCTAAAATGGTGCCACTTACATAATGGATCAACAAAAGAGCTTTGCCTTTGGCGGAGCTCTTTTGTTGAGATGGCACTTGTCTGTTGTTCGTGCAAAGATAGTGCTCCGCTTATCTAATCGCTGTACATACTAAACAACGTTTCGTTATGATTAGCTGTGTGAGCGCAAGTTATAATTAAAACGTGTTCATTTTTCTTATTTTGATTTTATTACTAGCGGGTACTTGAACTTTCGGGTAGGGTATCAAGAGTTTTTATCGGGCGTGAAGAGCGCAGGGGATATTAAGGAGGAAGTCGCCAATGATCAGGCGAAATGAATATGTATCTGTTCATGAGACGCGAGCTCAGGTCACGCGAGAAAAACTTCTCAAGGCAGCTATCAAGCTGGTAAATCGTGATGGAATGAAGCAGCTTACGGTGCGTAATATTTGCGACGAAGCTGGTCTTTCTACAGGTAGTTTTTACAACCTGTTTAGCGGAAAAGAAGATTTGATCTCATACTACTTGAAGTACGCTTTTGTGCCGTATCGTGAAAAAGCGCTTGAAGAAGGTGAACAGTACAATCCTGTAGAGCGTATCCTGATCATCTATCGCGCTTACGTGGTGTACTGCAAGGATATGGGCTTGGAATTTGTCTCGGGCTTGTATGCTTCAAATCACAATCCATTTTTCGACTTTATCCATCGTGATTCTGATGATGACTTTATCATCGCTACCGTTCGTTCATATATTGATGAAGCAAAAAAGCAGGGTCTTATCCGTCCAGAGGTGGATACCGATGAATCGCTGCTGCGTATTGCGGCTGCTTCGACGGGCCTTTTATTCTACTGGTGTGTGTTTAACGGCAAGATCGATTTAGAGTATGAGGTTGATGCTGCTATTGCAACCTATCTTCGTTCAATTGCGGTTGATCCTGATACGGTTATCAGTCTTGAGCCTCTCGAAACACAGGGTGCTTTCTTGGAATAATGCCTTTGAAAATCCTGGTCGGGTCCAGCATATAGTGCTATGGTATAGGTATAGAAAAGTGCTTGTTGGGAGAGCACTTATTGGCGCATAAAGCGTAATGAAAAGGAGGGGTAACCATGGTATTCAAGAACATTGTTGTTGCTTACGATGGATCCGATCATGCACTTGCTGCGGTAAAGAAGGCGGCAGAACTCGTAAAGGACGATGCGGACGCAAAGCTTCATTTGGTCTTTGTAACAACGCATCCAAATGCTCAACTTCCTGCAAACTTCAACAGCGCTTCATTTGATCCTCAGCAGTATCTGCTTTCCGTTGAGGACATCATGAATCTGTACAACAAGACCATTGAGGAAGAAACCGAAAAGGTTCGTGAGGGCATTGGTTCTGTGTTGGATGATCTGGGGGATCGTGCAGAAATCGAAGTTATTCCTGGCTATACTCCTGCAGCTGACATTCTCTCTTATGCAGAAAAAGTTGGTGCTGATCTGATCGTAATGGGCTCTCGTGGCCTTGGCGCAATTCGTGGCGTACTGGGTTCAGTAAGCTATGCAGTATTGCGTGAAGCTCCTATGCCTGTTTTGGTTATTAAATAACCTGAATTCTTTTGATTTGACGATAGCCGGCTCCTGCGTTTGTGCAAGCAGGATAGCAAGATAATGCGTTTGTTAGCTTGAAGAATCTACAAGAAATGCGCTGAAGTGGTTCGGCGCATTTCTGGGTTATAGGAAAAAATGTGTTGCTATAACTCCTGTATAAGTCCAGGTAAGCCCCCATTTCTGGGGGC
>USIG01000049.1 GCA_900554685.1 uncultured Cryptobacterium sp. | reverse complement strand
ATTCTGGGTCCATGCGAACCTTCTTCAAATAATCATTGAAGTCAGCCATCTGCTGGTAAGACATTGCATTGAGGTTAGCAGCGTCATCGAAAGAAACAACGTGGATAGGACCACGAACGTCTACCTTCAGGCGCTCGTACTCATACTTGAATTCGGGCAGGCAGTATGCCTCCTGATATACGCTCATGCGCGCTCCCCTTCCGTATCGGGATTCTTGGTTTTAGTATTACAAATCGTAGTTTTTTCTAGTGCGATCTGTCAAGAACGAGCCCTAAGCATCGCCTCACTGCGAATCAATCCGCAAAAAACGATTCGTTCTAAGCTCAATTATGAAATTCATTAAATTATGGATTTAATAGAAACACTATTGATACACTCGGTGCAATCTTGCTCATCGCGCATTACAATGTGACACGCAGAAATATCCAAATAAGGACTTCATAAGGACTTCAGGCAACAGAATCCGAACCTGTTCCTTACCGAACTTTGTTCCTTTAAGTCCTATCTACTGCCGAGAGAAGAGGTATTTTGATGGCAGAATATAGCCCCACCCGTACTCACGCTACCTGGAAACCACGCGTAACGTCTGCTCATATTCCTTACTTTCATTGCACTGAATGCGGTGCGGTTGTTCAGGGCATCGACGGCGCTGTTGACAATACTTTAATTAACGACGGTGAACGTTCACTGATTTTTGAACCCTCGTACGCTCATGTCGAATATCAGCTCACCTGCTGCGGCAAGCCCATGGAAAAGCTTGAGCCTATTGCTGCTCAAGAGGTGGAAGATCGCTTTAAGCTCAACTACCAAATTATGGGTGGATTGAATAATAACTGCGTAAAAATCGACTGGAAGTCAGTCGATTCAACATGCAAGCCTCGCTGGTTTGCCTTGAAAACCTTTACGGGAATCATGACCAAATATGTATCTCCTAAGAAATGGCCTCCCATGGTATTTGGCCTTGCTGATGAGGACGCCTTTGCTTACTGCGATAAAAACCCTTGTATCGAGTGTACCTTCCGCTGCAAGCGCGGCATGGAAATCTATGCGTATGTGGACAATATTGGTTTGGTCATTTTGCCCCTTGATCGCATGGAAGCTCCTGGCAGTGCACGATTCGATGATTTTGAATCTCCCCACGAGATCATGGAGCACGCAAAAGCAGCCAAAGAGTCCAAGTAAGTCGTAAGTCTGTTTATTACATCGGACTTATAGAGGCAGAATAGAGGCAAGCTTTTCGCAATAAGCCTTTAACGGAAACCTGACGCAACAGACTTTTTATCAGGTTGCTAAACAAAGCATAATGGCTCTTGGGTCGAATACGACAGGAGCCGATACCTAACACAACAATGGCTGCAGCATATAAGCGCTGCAGCCATTTTGCGTACTAGGAAATATATAGGGTTAATGACCTATAACCCTATATACGCTCTTCAGAAAAAGAGGACAGAAAGCCACCGAGATAGCAAACTAGGCGATCTTGGCTTCGTAGCCCTCTTCCACCACTGCATCAATCAGCGTTTGATCTGGTACATCTGCACTGAGCTTTACCGTGGCGCTCTTTCCTTCCAAATCAACCTGAGCCTCTTCAACACCCTCTACACGCTCAAGTCCCTTTTTGACATGAGAAACGCAATTTTGGCACATCATACCTTCAACATGTAATACTTTTTCCATTGATTCATCCTTTCCTTGGGGTTTATTTTCTGGTTTTGCTTCTGCTTCTGTCTTCCTATCCGTGGTTACTTGATGAGAAACCGAAGGCTTCCAACGACGCAAACGCAAAGCATTCGTTACAACGCAAACCGAGCTAAAGCTCATCGCTGCCGCCGCAATCATGGGATTGAGACTAAAGCCTGCAAACGCAAGAACACCTGCTGCAATAGGAATGCACAAAGCGTTATAGAACAGTGCCCAGAAGAGATTTTGTTTTATATTGCGCAAAGTCGCACGCGACAAATCAAGCGCTGACGGTACATCGAGCAAATCACTATGCATAAGCACGATATCGGCACTCGAAAGTGCAATATCCGTACCTGCGCCGATTGCTATGCCAACGTCTGCACGCGCAAGAGCAGGAGCATCGTTGATGCCATCCCCCACCATTGCGACCTTGCCTTCTTTAGAGAGATCACGAACCACGCGCTCTTTATCGGCAGGAAGCACACCCGCAATTACTTTATCGGTGCCAACCTGTTTATGAATTGCCTCAGCGGTACGGCTCTCATCTCCTGTCAACATGACCGTTTTGATACCCATATCATGGAGACGCTTAATTGCAGCAGCGCTGGTAGGCTTTACCACATCGGCTATTGCTACATACCCAAGAAGGGTATTTTGCTGCGCAAGATAAAGAACCGTCTTCCCTGCCTCTGCAAGATCCTGTGTCCACGTTGGGTCAACAGCAATACCGCGCGCCTGCATCATGCGAGCATTACCCACAAAACACTGGCGCCCTTCGACTTCACCCATGATTCCTTCGCCAACGCTTTGCGAAAAGTTTTCTACCTCAGAAACGAAGACACCACTTTGCTTTACAAGACGCATGAGAGCTTTAGCTAGAGGATGTTCTGAGTGATTTTCAAGCGCACCTATCACCTGCAGAAAATGAGTTAATTCCTGCTTTGTTTCAGTAGAGGTCGCAGCAAAAACAGAAGAAATATCTGATGTTTTACCGTTATTCTCAAGCTGAAAGCGCACCATCGATTTTGGCAGTGGCACAGATCCTGTTTGCGGCTGTGCTTGTGCTTGTGCTTGCGGCGCAGATCCAGAAGCAATCGCGATCTCAGTCACCTGGGGAGTTCCTTGCGTGATCGTTCCGGTCTTATCAAAGACAACCGTTTTAACACCCTGCGCCGTTTCAAGAGCTTGCGCATCTTTGATTAAGATGCCGTTGACCGCACCACGACCCGTTCCAACCATAATGGCTGTTGGCGTAGCAAGACCAAGTGCGCAGGGACAAGAAATTACCAGCACCGAAATAGCGTACGAAAGAGCAGTAGCGAAATCGGCACCAAGAACCATCCAAACAATAAAGGTACCTATCGCAATAGCTATAACCGCAGGAACAAAAACACCACTGATCTTGTCGGCTAATTTTTCAATAGGAGCCTTTGAGCTTGTTGCTTCATCAACCAACTTGACGATTCCCGCCAAGACCGTGTCTGACCCTACGCGCTCTGCACGCATGGTAAACCAGCCACTCGTATTAACCGTAGCTCCCGTTACCGCTGATCCTGCGCGCTTTGTCACAGGAAGCGACTCGCCCGTTATAACCGATTCGTCAACCGAACCTTCGCCTTCCAGCACAACTCCGTCAACCGGCACCGATTCGCCTGTTTTGACGACTAGAACATCCCCAACGCGTACCTCGCGAGCATCCACTAGTGTTTCTGTACCATTTTCAAGACGAAGAGCCTGTTTAGGAGATAAATCCATCAGCTGGGAAAGGGAGTCTGTTGTCTTTCCTTTGGCTCGCGCCTCGAAATACTTGCCAAGGGTAATGAGCGTCAAAATCAAAGCCGCAGATTCAAAGTATAAGTTCATCGCATAGGCGTGAACCTGCCCCAAATCTCCATGACCTGCATAAAAAGCCATCTGGAACAACGCATACAAGCCATACAGAGTAGAAGCACCTGAGCCAAGCGCGATAAGTGAATCCATATTTGGTGCGCCATGTATCAGAGTTTTAAACCCCATACGGAAGAACTTGAAGTTCACGCAAATCACCGGGATGAGCAAAACAAAAAGCGTTAACGCCCACACAAGAGCATTTTCTTCGCCCAAGAAAAAAGCAGGCAATGGCCAGCCAAACATATGTCCCATAGAAATATAGAAAAGAGGCGCAGCGAAAATGACCGAAATTACCAGTCGCTTAAAAATGGCTTTTTGCTCCTTTTCTGCAATGCTTGATGCCCTGTTCGCTGCAGAATCAGTCCCGAGAAAAGCCTGCTCGGCATCCCCTTGACCAGCCGAGCTAACCTGAGCTGTAGAGCTATTTTGCAAGGAATGCGCACCTAGGCCTGTTGCTGCCGATCCTCCATATGAAGCCGCCTGATTAGAAGCACGCGGGAAAGCACCATAGCCTGCCTTATCGACAGCAGTTTCAATCGCTTGAGTTACCGCTGAAATATTCGCATCTTGTTCGAATTCAACTTCCATTGAATTCTTTAAAAGATTTACGCTTGCCTGCCGAACGCCTTCTACCTTATTCGTAGTTTTTTCAACTCGGGCAGAACACGCCGCACAGGTCATTCCTGTTATGTCAAAAATCTGTTTATCCGACATAGTTCACCTGATTCGTCATTTCATCAAAACGCTGTTCGAGAGCTTTGCCTTGAGAATACTTTGAGAATGTTTCTTCTTTCTCTACCTTGTTCTCCGTAAGCCTTGCTTGTCTTGCGAGCCTTACGAATGTGCAAACTTTTTGATAAGGCGCATTGCTTCTTCGATGACCTCATCGTCTCCGCGCTGAATGCGATCTTTTACACACGTTTCCAAGTGGTCACGCAAAATAAGCTCAGCCGCTGAATGCACCGCACTTTCCGCCGCTGCAAGCTGAGTCAGAACATCCCCGCAGTAGCGGTTGTCATCAATCATGTTCTTCACGCCGTTTAGCTGACCAATTGCACGGTTAAGGCGCTTTTTGACATCCGCTTGCAGTTTTTCTGCACGTTCGGTCTCTTTGTAATGGCAAGCACACATACGCTTGTCGCCCGCTTCCTGACTTGATTGTTGAGCGCAGCAGGAATTGGTAGCAGTCATCAAAAACTCCTTTGCAAACTTAGACAAAATCCGTTGCGAGCTTAAGCGAGGCCCCTTAGTAAAGCTCATCACAAGCTGAGACAAGGTTTATTTTTGGCAAGCTCTTTTGTTTCCACTACTCTATATACCCCCATGGGGTATATTGTGCAAGGGTTTTTCGGTAAAATTCTCTGACGGCAAGATGCTTATCCAAAAGCTTTTTGAGTCTTTTTGCTACCCTTCCCATTTGCCCCATAGTTGAAACCGACACCATTTTGGTAACGTTTTTGAATAACCCCTTTATTTATGGAACGCTCCGAGTACAATGGGGCAACGCGAAGGGCGCTTAATTTGGACTGTTTTATACAGAAAATGAGGCGCGATTCGCTAAAGTTACTTGTTTTAATCGTTGTATAACTTCGATTGTTTTATAGCTTCACTTAAAAGTAATTGGTTGAGGATAAAATGCCGCAGAGAAACGAACCACATAACCACTCTTCTCATAGACCCTCTTCGCACACGCCCTATTCTTCAGCTCGTGCTTATTCTTCACGTGTGCCTGCTGCACAACGCATGAACGTTCCTAATGCCCGAGACGAACTAGAACGCGAACGCCAAATGTATAGTGCGCATGATCCTAATCAGAATGCGCCCTCGCCTGCACAACGATACGCGCAGGCTCAAAAAAGCAGAACTGAAGCACACGATTCCTGGCACAATCAGTCTTTTGAACACACTGGTCGCAGCCGCTATTCCAATGCTTCTGTTCATTCGGCCTATTCTGATCACGCATCATATCGCGCTTCGGCGGGTGTTCCCAACGCTCATTCTTCGCGTACCAGCAGAACACCCCATGTAGGAGAAGCAACTTTGAGCGGAAGAATTCCGCGCCAAAACCCGCAAACAACAGGGCAGGCTCCCTTTTATCAAGGCTCTCCTTCCGTAAGCGGTGCTCTTGCCTCAGGTGCAAGCGGCACTATGCCACGCCAGAGTGCGCCCTCTGCAAGCGGAAGAATGCCGCAACAAGCAGCACCTTCTGCAAGCGGCACCATGCCACGTCAGTACTCTTCGGCACAAAGCGGTCCACAACAAGCAGCACCCTCTGCAAGCGGAACCATGCCACGTCAGACAGAATCAGAAACCAACTATCAAACTGCTTCCCCAAGACGCCGCACTAGTTCCTCAAGGCCAAGCGCACGACAAAGTGCCACCAAACGATCTGTCAATTCTGCAAGCAGAGTGCCCGAATCTTCTGACTTTAGCGCCGAGCGTTACCTCAGCGCTAATCGCCCTCGTCCTAAAATGTCGGGCTCTTTGCGTACCAAGCTCATTGCAGGTGCAAGTGCTGTAGCGCTGGTTGCTATCGGCGTTTTTGCCTTTACCACATGGAATACCAATAAGCCCGTAAACGTAACCATCAACGGGCAACAGCAAACCATCGAAGGACAGCAGCGTTCCCTCGAAGGGCTGCTCGATACTAATACCGTTTCGGTAACTCCAGGTAATTATGTTGCCGTCGATGGATCAGTCATGCGTGAAGGAGAAGGCACCCGCGCTACGGCAACCATTAACGGCGAAGCCAAGGATGACCTTTCTACCCATCTAAACGAGGGAGATGATATTTCCCTTACCAACGGCGCTGATATCACCGAAGACTACACCGAGGGGGATCCTCAAGCTATTCAGCCCACCCTCGAAGTTCAGGGCACCGGCGCAGTACATCTGTACACCCAGAAAGGTGAAGCAGGAGAAAAGGTAGTTCGTACTGGTAAAGAATCTGGCAAAACCGCTGAAGTGACTACCAAAGATCCAGTCAATGGCGTTTTGCAGTACTACAACGTAAATTCGAATGGCGACAAAGTAATCGCACTGACCTTCGACGATGGTCCGTGGGATTCTTCAACTTCTGCCATTCTTGACATCCTCAAAGAAAACGATGCCAAAGCAACGTTCTTTACTGTTGGACAGAAGATCTCCGGTCACGAAGATTTGGTTAAGCGCGCCGCAGACGAAGGACATGAAATCGGCACTCATACCTGGGATCATGCAGAAGGCAGCGGCAAGGGTGTAAGCCTGATTTTGATGTCAACCGACGAGCGTAAGCAAGAAGTCGAAAAGGGCATGCAAGCCATCAAGGATGCTACCGGAAAAGACGCAAGTTTAATGTTTAGATCTCCTGGTGGAAACTTCGACGCTTCAGTCGCAAGTGATTTGAGCAGCCAAATTAACGCAGAAATTGGCTGGAATATTGATACGGGAGACTGGCAAAAACCAGGAACGGATGTTATCGCACAGCGCATCGAAAGCGCTGGTCCCGGCGAAATCATTCTTATGCACGATGGTGGTGGCGATCGCTCAGAAACCGTTGCTGCCCTTAAGCAAGCACTGCCAAAGCTTAAGGAGGAAGGATATCGCTTCGTAACGGTAAGCGATCTTATTAATAGCTATCCCTACCAAGCCTAAAAACATCCCGCGACTCAACGTCTTTGACCGGCATAAGAACCCGCAGGAAACCTCAAGGAAGAACAGATGGCGCAAAACTCATTGTTTTGCACCATCTTCTTTGTTTTATGGCACTAAATAATCTGCATATATACAAATTTGCCCTACAATAGTAATGTTGCCCTTGAGTGGTTAGTTTCGACCTGCTAGTGGAAAGAATCGAAACTCGTCTTTCACGTAACGATTCTTTTTCCGCCAATGGCCGAAATTCACTCCTACCGAAAGGCGAACAGAATTTATGGCAAAACGAACAAAAATTATTTGCACGCTGGGTCCAGCAGTGGACTCGGAATCGGCGCTTAAAAATCTGCTCCAAGCCGGAATGGATGTAGCGCGATGCAATTTCTCTCACGGCTCACATGCCGAACACAAGGCGCGCATGGACAGGCTCAAAAAAGTTCGTCGCGAACTTGATTCTCCCTGCGCTTTAATGCTTGATACCAAGGGCCCCAGCATTCGTACAGGCAAGCTGGAAGGCGGCAAACCAGTATTACTCCGCGCAGGAGATAATATCTTTCTTACCGAAGAAGATATCCTCGGAACTTCCCGCCGCATTCATCAATCATTCCCTGGTCTTTATAACTACGTTGAGCCAGGCACCATCATCTTAGTGGACGATGGCCTTATCGAACTTGCGGTAGATCGCGTAGACGGCACCGAAATTCAATGTACCGTTCAAAATTCAGGCATGCTGGGAGAATGCAAGCAGCTCAATCTCCCCGGAACCGATGTTCCTCTGCCTGTTATGACCGAACAAGACGAGGCCGATCTTTTGTTTGCCATTGAACAGAAGGTAGACTTCGTTGCAGCTTCTTTTGTAGGATGCGCTGATGATGTACGCGCTATCCGATCATTTCTTACTTCCCATGGCGGAGGTTCTATCCGCGTAGTAGCAAAAATTGAAAATGCTCGCGCGGTAGAACATATTGACGAAATTATTTCCGCTTCTGATGCGGTCATGGTAGCGCGAGGCGATCTGGGCGTTGAGGTTCCCTCCAATCAGGTTCCTCTTCTGCAAAAGACCATCATCAAAGCATGCAATCGTGCATATCGCCCTGTTATTACTGCGACACAAATGCTTGATTCGATGATTCACAATCCTCGTCCTACCCGCGCAGAAGTAGCTGACATTGCAAATGCAATCTATGACGGCACCGATGCGCTTACTCTTTCGGGAGAAACCGCTATTGGCATGTATCCGGTGCCTGCCGTTCAAACCATGGCACAGATCGCCGAAGCAACTGAGCCTCATATCTACAAACAAGGTTCTATTCCTAACCGCGCCGCCGAACCCAATGGTATTTCGGCAGTTGTTGGCCTTGCCGCAGTTACTGCCGCCGAACATGTGGGCGCATCATGTATTGTGACGCCTACTATGACCGGACGTACGGCACGACTCATCTCGAATTACCGGCCGAAGGCACCTATTTATGCCGTAACGCCTACCGAAGAAAATCGCCGCTCTTTACAACTTGCGTGGGGCGTCACACCTCTTCTTGGCAAGGTTGTTGGCGATGCCTCCTTTATTCTTGAACAGGCCCGTTCAGTGGTAAGTGAAAAAGGCTATGTTCATAAAGGAGATGTAGCAGTATTTACTCTGGGCGATAGAACAACCTCCCCTAACACTGATGATGCTGGGGTGGATCCTTCGCTTCCTTCCCCCCGCCCAACTAATGTGATGCAAATTGTCCAAATTGGCATCGAGGAAGGAGGCAATTAAATGGCCTCATCAATGCCTTCGAATTGTTATGCCGCCGTTGATATTGGTGCCTCTTCAGGACGCGTTGTAATCGGCACCGTGAATGAAGGACAGATAGAGCTGACCGAAATTCATCGTTTCGACAACATCCAAAAGCGCATCAATGGCCACGACTGTTGGGACATTGATATGTTGTTCCGCGAAACCGTTGCCGGCCTTGCCAAATGCAAGGAGGCAGGCTTCACCCCAAAGACTATCGGCATCGATACCTGGGGCGTTGACTTTGTTTTGCTAGACGAAAACGACCACCTGATCGGAGAAGCCGTCGCATACCGAGACGAACGCACAAATGGCATGTATTCTGTGGCGGATCGTATCATGGCACCCGATGCCGTCTATCGCCGTACTGGAATTCAGCGACAACCCTTCAACACGATCTATCAGCTTCTTGCCTTAAAGCGCGAACACCCTGAACAGCTTGCGCAGGCAAAAAGCTTCTTGATGATTCCCGACTACCTTGCCTTCCTTCTTACCGGAACCAAGGTCAACGAATACACCAACGCTACTACCACCTGTCTTCTTAACGCACGAACCCAGCAATGGGATCAGGTGATTTTGGATGCATTCGGCATACCTTCCGATATGTTTTGCAAGGTGGTAATGCCCGGTACCGATTTGGGCCCTGTTTTGCCCGCCATTGAGCAAACTCTTGGCTATGCTCCCCATATTATTGCCCCGGCCACACATGATACCGGCAGCGCCTATTTGGCAGTTCCTGCACGAGACGATGATGCGGTATTTCTTTCGTCGGGCACCTGGAGCTTATTGGGAGTCGAAAATGAAGGTCCCATTACCTCTGACGCATCCCGTTTCCAAAACTTTACCAACGAAGGCGGCTATGATTTACGCTTCCGATTTTTGAAAAACATCATGGGACTTTGGATGATCCAGTCTATTCGCCGTGAACTTAATGGTGTTTCTTATGTATCAGGCAAAGAAGAAAGCGCTGCTCAGCTAGACGAGCATGCCGCCATTGAAGCCGAACTGCCTGCTTTTATGGGATCAGATCACGAAATGGGCTTTGGTGATTTGATTGAAGAAGCCAAAGCGGCAGACTACTTTGAAGCACACGTCAACGTTAACGATGATCGCTTCCTTGCACCCGATTCGATGATTGACGAAATTCGTCTTGCTTGTTTTGAAACGGGCCAGGAAGTGCCTACCACGGTAGGCGAACTGATGCGCTGCGTATACGTAAGCCTTTCTGAGTGCTATGCCGAATCAATTGCTGAAATGGCATCTCTTACCGGCCGCACCTACACCTCTATCAATATCGTAGGAGGCGGATGCCAGGATGCTTACCTCAACCAATTGACCACTCAGGCATGCGGCATTCCTGTATTTGCCGGACCGATTGAAGGCACCAGCTTAGGCAACCTTGCTGTCCAAATGATTAAGGATGGCGTATTCCCCAATTTACAAAGCGTGCGCGATGCAATTGCGACATCATTCGATGTAGCACGTTTTGAGTAAGACAGTAGAGCAGACACATGTGGCAGCAGCCGTATGTGCAACAGATAGACATACCGCAGGTAAACAGACAACAGGAGGTTGCCTATGCTAGTAGAAACGAAAGCGAAAGTCGGCGTGTTCTCCATCGCGCTGCAGGCGTACTTGCCTCAGTTCCCGGAGCTTGTACCCGAATTTGAAGAGCAGTATGCCGCATTTAAGAAGACGCTTCCTGACACCGTCGAGCTTATCGATGGCGGCTTGGTCACCACAAAAGAACAGGCACAGGCTGCAGGCGATGCTTTCCGCGCAGCAGATGTAGACCTGGTCATCTTGCAGCTACTCACCTACTGCACCAGCTACAACATGCTACCCGCCGTACGCGATTTGGACGTGCCAGTCGTGGTAGTGAACTTGCAGAAGCTGCGCTGCCTTGACTTTGACACAGCGGGCACTGCCGAATGGCTAGGCACAGGATACGCAGGCGGAGCCGTGGGCGAAATGATTGCCGACCTCAACCGCGCCGGCAAGCGCCATGCTGTAATCACGGGTGTTGTTGAAGGTGGCGACCCTGAGGCCGCTGCCCAAATCGAGGATTGGTGCTTGGCCGCACAGGTGTGCCGCCGCTTCCGCGATACCAACATCGCTCAGATTGGCAGGCCATATCCCGGCATGATGGACCTCTACATTGACGAGACCAACCTCTACAACCGCATGGGCCTCTATACCAAGCAGTTTGACTGGGAGCGCATGTGGGCTATCGCCGACGATGTGAATGACGAAGAGGCCATCGCTGCAAAGATCGCTGACATTCACGACACCTTTGAGATCAAGGGTGACTACGAAGAAGAAAGCATCCGCGAAATGGCTCGCTACGTGCTGGCTTTCGAACAGTGGGTGCGTGACGAGCACCTAGGCATGGTTGCCAGCCACTACGATGGCTT
>USIG01000048.1 GCA_900554685.1 uncultured Cryptobacterium sp. | reverse complement strand
CAATTCCTGATACCATGAAGGCAAAGAGTTTTTTGCCAGAAGGTAGCGCTATTCTTGGGTAGTATAGAGCTGCTTAGACAATAAAAGGAGATATCATGACTGATCGCATTAAGGTTAATGCCATGGATAATGACACTACTAAGTGGCCTAGCTGGACAGCTCAAGGAGCAGCAACTACCTACGCACAGGCGGGGGTGGATACGGCAGAGGGTGCTCGTGCTGTCGATGCTATTAAAGACGCTGTACATCGTACGTATCGTGATGAGGTACGTGGCGATATTGGTGGTTTTGGCGGATTGTTCTCTATCAATGTCGCCAAAAATATGGCAGATCCAATTTTGGTTTCAGGTACCGATGGCGTTGGCACCAAGATTCAGCTTGCTAAGCTTGCAGGTAAGCACGATACCGTAGGTATTGACCTGGTTGCTATGTGTGTCAACGATATTTTGGCTACAGGGGCTGAACCCTTGTTTTTCCTTGACTATATTGCGATCGGAAAGCTGAAAAGCGAAGCGGTTGCAGAAATTGTTTCTGGTATTGCTGATGGCTGTCAAATGAGTGGTTGCGCTCTTATTGGTGGTGAAATGGCAGAACATCCTGGCGTTATGGATCCCCACGAATACGATCTGTCTGGTTTTTGTGTTGGTATTGTCGATCGTCCCGAAATGCTTGACCCTTCTAAGGTTCAAGAAGGCGATGTGCTGATCGGTCTTGCATCATCGGGTATTCACTCCAATGGTTATTCGCTGGTTCGTAAGGTGGTAACCGATGGTAAGACTCTCTATGAATTGCGTATGCCACAGGATTCTTTAGATGGGAAAAGCGTTCTCGATGCTCTGCTTGAACCTACTCGCATTTACGTAAAACCCGTTCGTGCTGTTTTGCGTCAATTGCCAGGAGCTGTTCGTTCGCTTGCCCATATTACCGGTGGTGGCATCACTGAAAACTTAAACCGTGCCTTGCCCGATACGATGAACGCTGAGGTGGAGGTAGGCAGCTGGGGTATGCCTCCTATTATTCCGTTTGTCTGCCATGCAGCGCATCTGGATGAAACCGAAGCATTGAAGACCTTCAACATGGGCCTTGGCATGATTTTGGTTGTTGCGCCAAATAAGGCCGATGAGGTGTTGGCTATTTTGGAAGAGCAGGGCGAGCAGGCAGGAATTGTTGGTCGCATTGTTCCGGGTAGCGGTGAAGTTTCCTATGTAAATAAAGAGGAACTTTTCGCTCATTGTGCTTCTGATGAACAGGGTGCTGAATAAAAGGAGCTTTCGTGTCTGAGTCTCAAAACCCATTAAAAATTGGAGTGCTTATTAGTGGCAGTGGCTCCAATTTACAGGCAATTATTGATCGCATTGCTAAAGATTCGCTCAATGCAAAAATCGTTTTGGTGGTCTCATCTCGTCCTGACGCTTATGGATTAGAACGTGCATCGAAGGCGGGCATTCCCACCCTTGCCTTGAATCGTGAGGTCTATAAGGATGTACAGGCGGCCAATAAGCGTATTGCGGATGCCTTAAAAGAAGCGGGCGCAGAATATGTCATTATGGCTGGCTATATGCGTAAACTCACCAATGAGGTTTTGCAGGCATATCCTGACAAAGTGGTAAACCTTCATCCGGCACTGCTTCCTTCGTTTAAGGGCGCTCATGCTATTGAAGACGCATTTAATTTCGGCGTTAAGGTGACCGGTATTACTGTCCATTTTGCCAACGAGGACTACGACAAGGGTCCCATCATCGCACAGCGTGCTGTTGAAGTGCGCGAAGATGACACTCTTGATTCGCTCGAGGCGCGTATTCATGAGGCGGAACACGAGTTGTACCCTGAGGTCATTTCTTGGCTGGCTGCTGGGCGTGTGTATATTGACGATAAGACAAGAACGGTTCACATAGATCAGCAGTAACAAGACTCCCCACGGAATTTCTTGCACTAACTTTGTGGTGCGCTGGTATGCTAGAACACAAGAGGTAATCTCAAGACGAGGAAAGGCGGTAGCAGGTGGCTGATCCTAAGATTAAGCGTGTGCTTATGTCCGTAACGGACAAAACGGGCATTGTTGAATTCGCTCGTGCATTATCTGAAGACTTTGGTGCTCAGATTATTTCTACGGGTGGTACGGCTCGTGTAATTGCAGAAGCGGGCATTCCAGTAACTCCCATTGATGAGGTAACGAAATTTCCCGAAATGATGGATGGTCGCGTAAAGACTCTTCATCCTGCAGTACATGGCGGCCTTCTTGCTAAGCGCGACAACCCTGAGCACATGGCTCAGGCAGCAGAACACGGTATCGAAATGATCGATATGGTGGTAGTAAATCTGTATGCTTTCGAGAAAACAGTCGAGTCGGGAGCTGATTTCGGTACTTGCATCGAAAATATCGATATCGGCGGTCCTTCTATGCTTCGCTCTGCTGCAAAGAACTTTGCAAGTGTTGCAGTAGTTACTGACCCTTCTTTATATGGTGCTATCTTGGCAGAAATGAAAGCAAATGATGGTGCTACGACGTTGGCGACCCGTACCAAGCTTGCTTTGCGAGTGTTCCAGACTACCAATGCCTATGATGGCGCTATTGCAGTGTGGCTCGGCAAGCAGCTAGGCGAAGGTGTTGAGGGTTGGCCAACTGAGCCTCCTGAGCAATGCGACCTTCATTTGGTAAAGCAGCAAGGCCTTCGCTATGGAGAAAATCCTCATCAGACTGCAGCATTCTATCGTATGGATGAATTTGCTACCGAGCATTCTTTAGTGAATGCAGAACAGCTCAACGGTAAGGAACTTTCCTACAACAATATTCTTGATACCGATGCATGCTGGAGTCTTGTTCGCGAGTTCGATGAGCCAGCTGTTGTTATTTTGAAGCATCAGAATCCTTGTGGTTCTGCTGTCGCGGCAGACGTTGCAACAGCATACGATAAAGCGTTTGCCTGCGACCCGAAAAGCGCATTTGGTGGCATTATTGCCGCTAATGTTACGGTAAGCCAGGCAATGGTTGAGCATATTAACGAAAACAAGCAGTTTATCGAAGTTGTTATTGCTCCTGATTATGAACAGGGAGCCTTGGAGCTCCTTCAGCAGAAGAAAAATGTTCGTGTCCTGCGTACTGGCGGCGTGGACGCTCCTGCCGCTATTGAATTCCGAAGCGTGGATGGCGGTATGCTTGCTCAGTGTGTAGACCGCGTATCGGAGGATCCTTCCGAGTTTACGGTTCCAACTAAAGTAAAGCCTACCGATGAGCAGCTCCATGAAATGCTTTTCGCTTGGAAGGTATGTAAGGGTGTTAAATCAAACGCTATTTTAGTTTCCAAGGATCATGCTGGTATTGGTATGGGTCCTGGTCAGCCTAATCGCGTTGATTCAGCAAAGTTGGCTTGCGAGCGTGCGCACGAAGCATGCGAGCGCATGGGGGTAGAGCCTACTGGTTTAGTATGTGCCTCCGACGCATTCTTCCCCTTCCGCGACAATATCGATACGCTTGCTGAGTTTGGCGTAAAAGCCATTATTCAGCCTGGTGGATCTATTCGTGATGAGGAAGTTATTCAGGCGGCTGATGAACACGGCATTGCCATGGTGTTCACGGGACATCGTCATTTCCGTCACTAAGTCATTACGTTGCGTCGCGGCTATTTCGTTAAGTCGCGTGTTTGTGAACTAATAGTGATGGCTTTCAAAGAGTTCCTTAGTTCTGAGCTGCGCTCCAGGTTTGGACGCAGCTCATTCTATACAATCTATACAATCTAAGCAGTCTATATAGTTCATTCGTCTGACACATTTTGGCGTTGTGTGTATATCTGTGTTCTTACTTTGCTACTTTTGCCACATTTAGGCTTTGTGTGCACAGAGTGGAGTAGTGCTTTTTGTAGCAAATGAGGTAACGTTTCTTGTGAGTGTCACATTTTGAGGTTGTGTGTACGATTTTGCTCAAGATAAGCAACAGATGGGTAATAATGTCTGAATGCAACAAAACACAAAAATGCACGTGACGCAAAAATGTGGCAAAACTTCAAGATATAAGACACAGGGGAAGCGAAAAGGCGCTTTTACCTGTGCTTCCTGTGCTTTTGATTGTGCTTTTGTCTGCGCTCGTGTTTGCTATTTTCACTTTTGCTTGTTGGCTGCCTAATACCAATTGGCGGTTAGTAGGTACTAGCTATCTGATGCTATCTACCAACTGGCGGTTAGTAGATTCTGGCTGTTTGACATTAACTTTTTGACAGCGGTTAAGTAGGTACTAGCCACCAGGCACAAATTACCTGATGGCGGCTAGTAAATGCTAACTACCCGAAATAGATCGCTTACTGGTGGTTAGTGGCTATTGTTCTTGATATCAGTTTCTTGAACTAAAGGCCTTCTGTGCGTACTCGAGAAATTTCTTGCTGGCATTTGAACGAAATTGAAAAGGCTTCCAGGTGAGATAAGTCGATTGCGCAGGAATGTCTGTTACATAGCGGTAGGTAAGGTTTTTATTTTCTGCAATACGCGCAAACCCTCTAACGCCTTCAATGGTAAGAGCAACACCGAGGCCGGCTTCAACGAGGCGTGTTGCATTGTAGGCTAGATTTATAGTGGCTACTATATTGAGTTTTCCGCCCTCTTCTTTGCTGCGGTACTTGTCTAAAATTCCACTTTTGCGATAGCTCGATGGCACTATAAGAGGGACCTCTAACAGGTCATCGGTGGTGAGGACTTCCTTTTTTGCCAAATCAGAATCAGTGCGCATAATGACAATTGATCGTTCCTGGCTATCGAGAAGCAGATAATGAAATCCTTCAGTTTTTGGCTGACGGAGCATCAAGCCAAAATCGAGAAGTCCTTTATTGATTTGCTCGGCGACGTTTTCGGCTATGTCGCTTACAAGAGTGAAGGTAACGCGTGGATAGGCTTTGTTTAAATCGGTAATGACGCGGGCTAGCAACTCCATTGCCTGGGTCTCCGCGCAGCCGATCGACACGGTACCTGCTACAGTGTCGTGTGATAGCTGCAGTTCTGATTCAGTTGTATGAACAAGTTGAGAAATTTCTCCTGCGCGACGTCGGAGGATCATGCCATCTTCGGTAAGGGTGATTCCCTGTTTGCTTCGTTCGAAAAGCGTACATCCTAGTTCGTGTTCTAAATCGATAAGCTGACGAGAGAGTGTTGGCTGAGATACATTAAGCGCTTTAGCGGCGGCAGAAATGCTTCCTTCTCGGGTTAAAGCAAGAAAATATTCCAATACACGTAATTCCATGGGTGATCATCTATCCAAAAATTGCATACCAAAATTTCAATATAGATATTGTACATAGAAAAATGAAGATTCTAGGATAGTACTCAAAAGGAGTAGTAAAGACATGTTAATGAAGACCAGGGTAGCAAGAATCTCGTAAAGATCAGGGTAGTAAGAATCAAGGTGGGAAAACCACATAAGCAAGACTCAAAAAAAGAACTAGAGAACATAGAACCAAAGAACCGATAACCAGTTGTCGAGAAAACTACTAAGGAGAATACTATGGCGGTAAAACAGACTGCAGGACGTGATCAGCTAGGGGATTTTGCTCCTAAATTTGCTCAACTAAATGATGATGTGCTTTTTGGCGAAGTTTGGAGCCGAGAAGAATCGCTTTCTTTGCGTGATAGAAGCCTTGTGACCATTGTTTCTTTGATGAGCCAAGGATTGATAGATTCCTCATTTGAATATCATCTGGCTACCGCTAAGAAAAATGGCATTACGAAGACAGAAATTGCCGAAATCATTACTCATGCTGCTTTCTATATGGGCTGGCCAAAGGCATGGGCGGTATTCCGCATGGCCAAAGAGATATGGACCGATAGCGCTGAAGAGGTTAGCGACAAAGGAAAGGCTGAATACGAGCGCAGCCTTATGTTTCCTCTAGGGCAGCCAAATGATGCCTATGCTCAGTACTTTATTGGACAAAGTTATCTGGCTCCTCTCAGCACCGAACAGGTCTTTGTTGCAAACGTTACGTTTGAACCAGGTTGTCGCAATAACTGGCATATCCACCATGCTGATAAAGGTGGCGGACAGATGCTCATTTGCGTTGGCGGTCGCGGCTGGTATCAGGAAGAAGGAAAGCCTGCACGTGAGCTTCATCCTGGTGATGTAGTGAACATTCCTGCGAATGTGAAGCATTGGCATGGTGCCGCTAAGGATAGCTGGTTCTCTCATTTAGCACTCGAGATCAGTGGCGAAAACACCTCGAACGAATGGTGCGAGCCAGTTGATGATGAATGGTATAACGCCCTTTAAATCATATTCTTACCAATGTAATTACGAAGCGAAGGAGCCTTGATAGGGGCTCCTTCTTTTTGCTTTTTGGGGTTTTTGAGCATAAGGCGGTTATTGTGCGCTTTGTGCTTTTCTTTGAGCTACTTTAGAAAACTTGTCATAGCAATTTTTATGTTGAGATAATTGCCTTGGGAGAAGGAATTTATTTGAATAAATAGGAAGCGAAAAGCGTCATCGAATAAGCTACAAACATAAAAGCGCATCATGTCGTAACAAATATAAAGTGCATCATGTCAGTACAATTTTCGAGAATACGCGAACACGTTAAGAACATGCAGATAAGGGGAGTAGCACAGTATGGGTAGCAGAAAGGGATCGGCAAAGGCAAAGCGAATAGCTGAGTTTAAAGCTGGTCTGGGTGGTATGGATGACGTCTTTGCACGTGAAGATGCGCGAAAATCAAAGAAAGCTGCCGAAAAGGATGCTGCTTTGCGCAAAAAGTCATGCGAATCGAAGAATCGCTATTCATGTAAAAGCGATGCCGAGGCTGCAATACTTGCCTGTGCTGAGCACGGAACAACGGGCCTTCATTGCTATCGCTGCTCTTACTGCAATGGTTGGCATTTAACCTCAAAACCGCAACGATAATGGGTGGCTTTCTTGTAGTCTATCGATAGGGAAGGCTTTTATTCTTGATTACCTTTGTGGTCATTTATCTGGTAGCGCACAATCAAATATGAATATTATGTGCAAATTATAAGCATTATGTTTTCTAATTATTTATTTGAGAAATAGATAAGCAAGGTCAGACCTTAAAAACTTCTTTAAATCTTTTACTAACTGAATCAGTTTATTTATTTTGTAAAACAATATAAGAAAAAATAAGTATTATTGGTGATACAAAAATTGAGAGAGGGACATGTCGTCTGTGGATACCTGCGTCCATAGTGGATGGATGGTTCTCAGCAAGTATGACTATCCACGGTAAAGTAGATAATCTAGCGCGAAAAGATGATTTACCGTGGGTGGGCGAATTTGACAAATGCAGGTTTGTGCTGACGGCAAAATAAAAGGAGCACTAATGGCTATTCCTATTTCTGGGCGCACCAGGTTGTATTGCGTCTTTGGAGATCCAGTTCAACATAGTTTTTCTCCTCGTTTGCACAATAAAGCTTTTGATAAAGCAAACATTGATGGAGTGTATGTTGCCTTTCGGGTAAATCAGGAAACTATTCAACAAGCTATGAATGCCGTTCGTGCTCTAGGAATTTGTGGCTGCAGTGTAACTATGCCAAATAAGCTTGCCTGCATTCCTTATCTTGATGAAATTGATCCTACTGCTGAACTTATCGGCTCAGTTAATACCCTTGTGGTTCATGATGGCAAAATCAAAGGTTATAACACCGATGGGTATGGTTTCTTGCATACGTTTGAAGAGATGGGCGTGCAGATTGCAGGCAATAAGCTGGTTTTGCTAGGGCTTGGTGGAGCAGGGTCGGCTGTTGCGCTTACTGCTGCGATGGAGTATGGCTTAGGCGAGATTTCGGTATTTAATCGCTCCAATGGAAAATCTTGGCCGCATGCTCAAGAGGTTGTTGCTTTAATCAATGAAAGAACTTCCTGTAAAGCAAAACTGTGTGACTTGAACGATAAAGAGCTTCTTCGTACTGAAATGTCAGATGCTCAGATGCTTGGCAATACCACCAACGTTGGTATGGGTAAGTTTGAAGGACAGTCAGTAGTCCCAGATGCGTCCTTTTTCCCTGAAGATATGGTGGTTCAAGATGCTATTTATAGTCCAGCGAAATCTAAGCTTCTTGAATTAGCTGACGAGGCTGGATGCCGCTATACAAACGGTCTCTCGATGCTGTTTCATCAAGGGGCAAAGCAGTTCAAACTATGGACCGGAGTTGATATGCCGTTAACGGTTAATGACATGGAGATCGATAAAAAGGCAGATAACAAGGAAGATGAACAATCCTTGAAGGCTCGTATTGCGAAATAGCACCTAAAAATTAGGTAAGCTTTAAAGGTCTTTATACACTATGAGCCTATCTTATCAACTTTTAAGCCCCAGGGTATTTCTGGGGCTTTTCTTTGTCTTAGGTCAATATGTGTGACTGTTTGTCTTGCAAAAGGATTTGCAAAGGGATTCTTAACCTCTATAGATGTTCGCTTTGTCCTGTACTTGATAAGCTATACATTACCTTTGCTGCTTTATTTGCTTTTTAAGATCTCGTATTCGTTTGGCATGTCGATATACATTTTGCACATCGAATACAACGGCACAGCCAAACAATATAAAGGGTATAAGTCCGATAGAGGCGCTTGCTGCAGGAGCGAATATAAGCGCGAGCAGAGTAAAGGGCACCAAGAAAATAAGAGAGAGGTAATGCAGGCGTTTCCATATCCCTTGCCCAATAGAAATAATGGTATAGAGAAATAATCCGGTTGCGGGAACGGACAACAGGAAAGATAGTGCCAAAAGAATAAGCTTCACAGCGATCAATTTCACATCAAGGCTAAGATCCTTTTTGGCTTCTGTGAGCAAATCTTCAAGGGTCTTTTCTTGCGCGAAAAACATGTTGAATATATCAGCGAAAGGATCATTGCCTGCCCGTCTTGTGTATGAGGAACTGAAGGGATTGACGTAAGGATTAAATCCTGCAAAAGGATCCTGTGAGGCGCTTCCTCGCGTATTTGTGCTGTTTGAAGTAGTGCCGGATGAATAGGTGTGCTGTTGGCCTGATGAGTCCCAGGTAGTCCAAACAAAAGTTTCGCTAAAAGGCCATCCTTCAAAGGGATTTTCCCCTTGGCTAGCCGAGGGGTTGCTGGATGAAGAATAGCGACGAGCTGAATACCCTTGTGTAGAACGTGTGCCAAAGGGATTTTGACCATGAGTGGCAGCAAAGGGGTCGTATGAGAAAGGAGCCCCATAAGCTGTTCCGGCAGAGGCATATTCAGGATCCCAGGAGTGATTAAGCAGTACATCACGAGCCTCATTGATAAGCTTAGTTTTTTCTTCCGCTTGTGCACGTGCTGTGGCATCTTGACCAAATTTGTCAGGATGATTTTCTATAATGAGCCTTCGATGTGCTTTTTTAATCTCTTCGTCGCTTGCACCTTCGGAAAGTCCCAATGTTTTTAGCGCAGTAGATTTTTTCATATGAGTACCAAACTTATCTGGGAGAGATTGTTTTTCTGCTAACAGTAGCAAAAGAGCCACCTTGGTGGCTCTTGGGAGTGCTTTTTAGACGAGATTAAAACCAAATATCCTCAAGTTTGTATTTGGGGACATAATGGACCTGCTTGTCATCTCGGTAATAGGTGGTATTTCCTTGCTCAGCATCAACTAACCGAATGTCTTCGATAGGGCGGCCAAGTGCTAAAACCAACACGGGTTCCAAATCTTTAGGCATTGCGAGAATTTGTTTAAGTTCAGCTCGCTTAAAAGAAAGCATGATGCATCCGCCAAATCCTTCTTCGGTAGAGCTCAGCATGATAGTCTGAGCAGCGATACCTGCATCGAATCGCCAGATTTCTCCTTTAAAAGTTTCCGCATCTGTTGCCATGATGATGTAGCCTGTGGGTCTCTCGCCGGGTTCGGGGCCATCCCAATCAGGTAAGGAAGCCGCCCAGGTGAGAGTGTCGTATATTTTGGCGCATTGGTCCTTATCAACAACGATTCGATAACGAAGGGGTTGCTTGTTTCCCGCACTTGCGCAAACACGTGCATTATCTACCCACTGGGTCATAAGCTCTGGGGTGACGGGATAGATTTGACGAAATCGGCGGCAGCTTCGTGTGGTATTGGCAAGATGTTTGATGAAGCTTGGCATAAAGTTTCCTTTCGCGAGAATCGTTTGAGTTTCTTCTTTTGCAAAAAGTGTTTAGGTAGATTCCTTTTCCTGAAGGGATACGTCATTGTTTTTTTAAGAAGAACTACTTAATAGTTCTTCTTAAAAAGAAGCACCTACAATCTTTTGTTCTTAGATAGTTTTACTCTTAGGTAGTTTTATCACTTTGAACTAATGAGCTAGGTCAGCTTCCTTACTATTTTCCTCTTGAGTAGGTGCTTGCTGCGTTTCTAAGGCAACTTCCTTATCAGAAGAGGTTGGGGTAGTTGGTAGATGGGGGCGATGCTCGTTTTGCACATCATGCTTTTTGTGAGCCTCTTTTGAGAGTGCTGCCTTTTTACGTTCATAGTTGAAGTTTCCAGCTTTGGAGGTGTTTGACTTCGACTTGTTTCTTGTAGGACGAAACGTCTTTGTGGTCTGAATAAGGATTGCGCCAATAATGAAAGGCATCCAAAATACGATGCCACGATAAACCAAGCCGATTGCCATGCCCGCTGTGGCTGATGCTCCAAAAGCGGTAAAGGCAACGGTAACAGCAGCCTCTACCACGCCAACTCCTTGAGGAGTAATCGAAATCATTGCAAATAAGGTGGCTACCACATATCCGCATACCAGCGATTCGGGAACGCTTACTCCGAATGAAAAACCAACTAACGCAAAAGCAGAAAGCTCACAGCAGCTTGCGATGATAGAGCATCCAAAAGCTTTTGCGGTTGATTTTGGATTTTTGGCAATAAGCTTTGCTGCTCCCGAAAAACTCATGATGGTTTTTTCAACCCAAGGTTCAAGAGGTTTTTTCTTGAAGCGTACAAGCACTTTATTAATAAAGTTGGAAACAGGGGTAAGAACGCGAATAATAAGGGCGGGATTCTTGTTGCCAAGAACCATGATGCCAACAAGAATGCTTACCAAAAGAATAACCAGCAAACCAAGGAGAAGCCACAAGGGCGACAAGCCAACGGTGAGGGCGAGAATCGTAAAGCTGATTACCATAATGGTGGCAAATGCCGAATCGACGGTAATTTGCATCAAGATTGCCGCCGAAGTTGCCTTGCCGGGAGCAATACCGCGCCTGCGAGCATCGTCTACCACAAGGGTGGTTCCTGCAAGGTTAAGGCTCGGAAAGACGGTATTGAGAAAAAACGTACCAAAAACAAGCGGTAAAGTGTTCTTGGGATGCATAGTTTCGCCTACCGCTTGGAATGAGTATTTGTATGCAAAGCTCTGAGAAAAATACTTGCAAAGTTGGGTGCAGATTGCGATCACTAAAGGAATCATGGCACCTTGTGCCATGGTGGCTGCCAATTCATTTAACTGGTCGCCTCGTAAAAAGACGAACGCCAGAACAATGATAATAACTAAGCCGGCAAAAAGATTTCGGAAGTTGAATTTCACC
>USIG01000047.1 GCA_900554685.1 uncultured Cryptobacterium sp. | reverse complement strand
AAAAATGCTATGAAAAACATTACCGCTCGTGAAAACATTGAGGTGTTGTAAGTGGCGGATTCTAATGCATATTAGAATGGTCTGAATTCTTGTTTTGAGAAAAATATGAAAAAAAGAGTTTATTATTTTACCGATGGATATCCATATGGCACGGGTGAGAAACCATTTGTTGAACCAGAGATTGATTCTTTCATTAAGCAGTTTGATGTTGTTTTGATTTCTACGGCGTACGATGAAGTTGCAAACGATATACAGAATATCAGCAAGCTGCCCAAAGGGGTTAAGCTTATTAGGTGCGGTAAAAAGCTATACGGAGCTAGGCTGCTTTATTGTCTTCAATTTTTTCTATCAAAATTTGGTAGGGCTGAATTAAAAAGAATACTCCATTCGCACAAAGCCATAGCTGGGAGAGTAGTTAGTTCCGCGCTTATGTACTCTAGGGCGAAAATACTATATAGGCAATTTAAAAAACAGGGTATATTTAGCAACCATGAAGCGTCAGTTTATTATACGTTCTGGTTTAATGCAGTAACTTTGGCATGCTCTTTTGAAAAAATACGCAACAATAAGATTAAAATTGTTAGCCGCATTCATGGGTATGATTTGTATAAAGAACGTACACGTTTTTATTGGCAGCCCTTCCAAGTTTTTAAAGCAAATTTGGTCGATCGGATCATTTTTCTTGCAGAGAGTGCATGCACCTATTTTAATAACACTTATACGAATGTTTTAAATAAAGCGATCATTAATCCTTTAGGGTGCTCTCCTGCAAAACGAGTTCCAGAGAAGGAAGACAGCACTTTCAGAATAGTAAGTTGTTCAAATGTTATTCCTCTGAAACGGGTAGATTTAATTGCTAAAGCTTTATCTAAATTGTCGGATTTGGATATTGAGTGGGTGCACTTTGGTGATGGATCGGAATTAGATAGAGTAACCCTTTTCGCAAGGCAGAAGAATCTTAATGCGATATTTTTTGGGCATAAAAGCAACGCTTTCATAAAAGATTATTATTCGAGAAACTATTGTGATGCGTTTATCACAACATCATCAACAGAAGGCCTCCCAGTATCAATTATGGAAGCCTTGTCCTATGGCATGCCAATTATTGCTACGCGGGTTGGTGGAATTCCGGAACAAATTCAAGGTAACGGTATTTTGCTGTCAAAAGACCCATCTGAGGATGAAGTTGCATCAGCTATTTTAGAGATTTACAATCTTGATCCTGAAACAATATGTAATATGCGTCAAAAATCATTTGATATTTGGAAATCCAAATACAATTCATTTAATAACTCTAAAAAGAGTGCGGAGATAATTAGGTCTATTTTAAATTCAAGCGAGGCATTGGGAAATTGACTGTAGAAGTTAGCATTCTGTGCTTGACGTATAACCATCGTCAATATATTGAGCAAACGTTAGAAGGGTTTTTAAATCAAAAAACAAATTTCGAATTTGAGATCATCGTCCATGATGATGCTTCTACTGATGGTACCCAGGATATTCTTCGTAAGTATGAGCGTGAGTATGGCAATAAAATTAAAGTAATTTACGAAGAAAAAAACAAGTTTAAACTTGCTATAGCAAACGGAGGTTATTTCAGAGGTGTTTTAGAGCCACTTGCAGGTGGTAGATATATTGCCACGTGTGAGGGTGACGATTATTGGATTGATGATAGTAAATTACAGATCCAGTATGACTTCATGAACAGCCACCCAGATTATATATGCTGCGGTCATGCAGCAAAGGTGTTTAATTGCGAAGAAAATAAGTTTTCTTCCAAATATGTTGGGTGTGGGAGTGAGCCGCAAGACTTAACGGTTCCTCTCGTTCTTAGTAATCACTTTATGCAAACAGCAACCCTTTTTTATAAAAAAGGGTTTGCTAGAAAATATGTTACTCAGTGGTTTTCGCATGCTGTTGTTGGAGACGTTTCCTGGTTGATATATCTAATTGAAGAGGGAAAAGTTTTTTATTCTCCAAAGATCATGAGCGTGTATCGTTTATCTTCTGTAGGTTCATACTCTTCTGTTAAAGACGCAAGTATTTTGACAGAGCGAAATATTAAGCTGATGAACCAAACTGCTAGCTTAAATATTAAGACAGGAGGGAAGTATAAAAAGGAGTTCATGGATAAAGAGATCGACTATGCCTGTAGAGTAGGAATATATGGAGGCCTCTCTTTTTTCTTTAAAGATGAAGCCGGGAAAAGAATTAGAAACAAAATCACAATCAAGAAATGGATAGGGATTTTGTTTTACCGAATCAAGCTTCTACTTAAATTGAGCGATTAGCATTTTGATTAATTTGACGGTTTAGTGCCATTTATCATAAGTAAGATTTAGCGAAATGCTCTGTACAGAGTGTTTCGCTGCAGTCTATTGCAGAATATTTGGGGCATATTTTCAGCGCAAAATATAATGTTTAGTGGGCAATGTTATGCAAGGTTATTATTTATACTGTTACAGCGATTTATCGGATCCTCGTAATGCTTCAACTGGAGTTGACAAAAAAATTCTTTCTCAAATAGAAGTGCTTAATAATAATGACTGCAATTGTGAATTTGTTTATTGTCAAGCGCCTCAAACGTTTTTTAAAAAAAGCTTGTCTTGTGTTCCCTGGTTGTCTGATGGAATTGCTTGGCCGAGAGTAGAAGATCTCAGATCGGCTGATTATCTATATATTCGTAGACCTGCAATAGTGGGTCGAGAACTGTTAAGTTTTCTATCTGCATTTAAGCAAAGTAATCCTTCGTCTCTCGTGTTGTACGAGATTCCTACTTATCCGTATGATAAAGAGATGACGGGTCTGCTCTCTTTTGCTTTATATAAAGACAGATTATACCGAAATCAGCTAAAAAAATATGTTGACTATATTGTCGATTTATCCAAGACGCCTTGCATTTTTGGTATACCAACCATCCAGATGTTTAATGGCGTTGTTTTAAACAATTATCGAATCAAGAATGAAGTATCAAACTTGGAATCAGTGAACATAATAGCAGTTGCTTTTTTTGAAAAATGGCATGGTATTGATCGGCTACTTAAAGGGATGAAGAGCTACTATGACTCCGGCCAAACTAGGGAAGTACGCTTACATTTGGTTGGAGGCGGGACAGCTCTTGATGGTTTGAAAAAAATGGCTTCTGATTTTGATCTGACTGACAAGGTCATCTTTCACGGTGTTTTAAAAGGAACTGAACTCGATTCAGTTTATGACCAATGTACTCTCGGTATCGAATGTTTAGGCATCCATAGGAAGGACTCAGTGCAAGTGTCGTCATCCTTAAAAAGTCGTGAGTATCTGGCTAAGGGAATTCCGTTTGTAGGTTCTTCTAAGATCGATGTCTTTTGTGAGCATCCAGCTGATTTCTTCCATATGGTTCCTGCTGACGAATCTCCAATTGATATCGTTGATTTGTTGAATTTTCATGATGCGATATATAAAAACTATGGGCAAACAAATCTAATTAAGGCTATTAGGAGATATGCGGAGAACTTTGTTTCCATGGACTCCGCTATGAGCCATGTTATTGATGCTATTCGTTCGATATAGTGAATTTATGTGATATTGAGCTACTGATAGCGTATGGAAATCCTTTTTATGGTGGCGAAGATGAATCTAACAATAAACAGTACATCAAATAATGAATTGTTGCAGAAGCTTGCGAAGGCATTTGTTTTTGTATTGGGTGGTAGTTTTATTGCCGGCGTTGTTTTTTACCTTGTTTTAGTTATCGCTTATGCGGTTCCGGAATCGCTTGTTTCGAATCACCTTCATGAATCTAGCGAGATATTAATTGCCGAAGGCGATCATCCGATTGATTTGGTTACCGGTAAAACTTATGACAATTCGACGACCTCAATTATGCTTAGTCAGTGTGTTGGGGGGGGGATCCCCTTATTTCTGCAGTAAACAATGCTTATTATTATCCTGATGAGGGGATTGCAAAGGTTCAAGGATTAAGTGAAACCCTTAACGGAAATCATAACACCACTTATTCAAGATATTGGCATGGTTATGTTATTGTGCTTAAACCGCTCTTGGTTCTCTTCAATGTACAAGAAATCCGACTCATATTTCAAACGATACTTTTAGTCTTATTGGGTGTAGTTGCTGCTATTGCAGCAAATAGAATGCAGAGATATGGCCTAGTTCTTTCAGTCTTATTTGTTGTATCTTGCGGCTTATTCGGCGTTATGGAGGCCGCAAGCGATTTGCCTATGTTCTTTTCTTTTTTCGTGATGTGCCTTACTACTCTAGCGGTTTTATTAATTGATCGCATGCGGTTGATCAAAGCGGTGCCCGTACTGATGTTTCTTTCTGGGGCCTTGACGGTATATTTTGATTTTCTTGATAACCCAATTGTTTCGCTTGGGGTTCCTCTTGTTTTCTTGGTCTTTCGATTAGGGGATAATCATTTTAGATTCTCACGGATAGCATCAGCAGTGTGTTTATCGTGTTTGTTCTGGGCATTGGGTTACGGTTGTCTTTGGGTATTTAAATGGCTAATTGCTGCGTTTGTGTCGGGTCCCGATTCGTTTCTAAATACCATGCACCAAATTCTCTTTCGTGTTGGGGTTAACGAAAGTGAGCAAGGGGTCGAAACTTCACCTCAATTAGCATTGTCCTTAAGTTTTCAGCGATTAGGATTCCTGAAGTATATAATGATGTTCGAGATTACTATCTTTATGCTGCTGTCAATATGGATTGCGTGCTCTCATAAATGTTCTCTAAAGAGAAAACGGTATCTGCTTAGCGTCGCGTTATTGTTATCAGGGGTTTTTCTGGTGCCAATTGTTTGGATTGTTGTCCTATCGAATCACACAGTAATTCATGTCTTTACGTATAGAGATTTGATTGTCGGCATGTTTTCATTTTCTGCGGCAATCCTTTGGCTAATTCAGGGGATTTTATCTACCACGCATGATGAAAAAACAATTCTGCAGGGTAAAACCTCGTTTGAGGCCTAATCAAGATCAATCACAGAAACAATTGCGAAGATACTATAGAATAAAGATCAGTAAGCATTTAGCGACCCCATAAAGAGATACACAAAGGAGCTGTTTGCTGATGTCAATAAAAGCTGATCTTTTAGAAAAAATTAAGACCAAGGCACTTCGCGTTGGTGTGGTTGGTCTTGGATATGTTGGCTTGCCATTGGCAGTAGAAAAAGCGAAGGCTGGATTTCATACAATCGGTTTTGATGTTCAAGAAGAAAAAATCAATGCCGTCAATAACGGGCACAACTATATTGGTGACGTTGTAGACAGCGATCTTTCGACTTTAGTTAATAACAACATGTTGCGTGCAACAGGAGACTTTACTGAGATTTGTGACACCGATTTTATTGCTATTTGTGTGCCGACTCCTCTGGACGCGCATCAGCAACCTGATACATCGTATATTGAAGCATCGGCAAAATCCGTTGCGGCTAATCTTAAGCCTGGAACAATGGTGGTGCTTGAATCGACGACGTATCCAGGGACCACAGAAGAACTATTAAAACCGATTTTAGAAGAAGGCTCAGGGCTTATTTGCGGCAAGGATTTTTATCTAGGCTTTTCTCCCGAGCGCGTTGATCCTGGTAACATAATTTATAAAACCAAAAACACGCCAAAGGTTGTTGGGGCTATCGGCGAAGATGCTCTTGAATGTATTGCATCTGTGTATGAAGCAGTGCTTGAAGGCGGGGTAACGCGCGTGTCTTCTCCAGCCGTAGCCGAAATGGAAAAAATTCTTGAAAACACCTACCGCAATATCAATATCGGCATGGTTAATGAATTGGCTATGCTGTGCGATCGTATGGGTATTGATATCTGGGAGGTTATTGAAGCCGCCAAAACAAAGCCATATGGCTTTACCGCATTTTATCCTGGCCCTGGCTTAGGTGGTCATTGCATCCCTCTTGATCCTTATTACCTTACTTGGAAGGCACGTGAATATGGTTTCCATACTTCTATGATTGAAGCTTCTATGACGGTAAACGATGGTATGCCAGAGTGGGTAGCATCGCGCGCAGCGCGTATTCTCAATGAGTATGGTAAAGCTATGATGGGCGCTAAAGTATTAGTATTAGGCGTTGCGTATAAACAAGATATCGATGATTATCGCGAAAGCCCAGCACTTCGTGTAATTGAGAGAGTAAAGGCGCGTGGTGCGAATGTGAGCTACTATGATCCTTGGGTGTCCGAGTATACGTACAAAGGCGTTTCTGACAGAAGTATTCCTGAGCTTACTGCTGAAGTACTTAGCAGTGCTGATATTGTTTTAGTGACTTGCGCTCATACCAATGTTGATTATGACTTTGTACAGCAAAACGCAAAAGCAATTCTTGATACCAAAAATGCTATGAAAAACATTACCGCTCGTGAAAACATTGAGGTGTTGTAAATGAAATATGCTCTTATTGGTTGTGGCCGCATAGCGGTTAATCATGTAAAAGCTGTTGCTGCAAACGATCTTGAGTTTGTTGCAATGTGCGATATCGACTCTTCAAAGTTTGACATCATGCTAAAAAAAGCAGATTGTGGCAACTTTCCTGAAACTAAGCGTTATAGCGATTATCAGGTAATGCTTGATGAAAACCCCGATATTGAGCTTGTTGCTATTGCTACTGAAAGCGGTAGCCATGCCAAAATCGCTCTCGATTGTATAGATAAAGGCAAAAATCTCATTATTGAAAAACCCATTGCAATGTCAATTGCTGATGCTGATGAGATAATTAATCGCGCCAAGAAAAAAAACGTCAAGGTATCTGCCTGTCATCAAAATCGTTTTAATGTTGCCATCCAAAAAACAAGAGAAGCTCTTGAGCAGGGTCGTTTTGGGAAGATGTCCCATGGTACAATCCATGTACGGTGGAATCGCAACAAGTCCTACTATGAGCAGGCTCCCTGGCGTGGTACCTGGGCAGAAGATGGTGGATGCTTGATGAATCAGTGTATCCATGGTATCGATCTTTTGCGTTGGATGATGGGAGATAAGCCTGTTAAGGTATTTGCTCAAACTCGCCAACGCTTCCATGACTATCTGGAGGCAGAAGATGTAGGTGTTGCTATAGTTACATTTGCTGATGGTTCAGTTGGTTTGATTGAAGGAACCACCAATGTGTTTCCTGAAAACCTCGAAGAGACACTCTATCTTTTTGGTGAGAGTGGAACAGTAAAAGTTGGTGGCACTTCAACTAACAATATTGATGTGTGGGATTTTGCCGATGAAACCCAAAGTGATATAGAAAACAAAGGTTTGAAAGAGCAAACCTCTAATGTGTATGGGAATGGACATGCGCTGTTATACGCTGATGTGATTGATGCTATTGCTGCTGATAGAACACCTTATGTTGATGCAGTAGCAGGCCGTAATGCTCTAGAGATTGTGCTTGCTATTTATAAAAGTCAAAAAACAGGTATGCCAGTTGATCTTCCCCTCTCTGATTTCGCAAGTGTAGAGATGAAAGGGGAATTAAGTGAGTAGCGCTTTTATCCATGCGACAGCAGTAGTAGATGACGATGTTGTCATTGGCGAGGGCTCTAAAATATGGCATTTTTGCCATATTCAGTCGGGCGCCCGAATCGGCAATGGATGCAATTTGGGACAAAATGTCAACATTTCTAATAACGTAAAACTTGGTAGGGGATGCAAAATCCAAAACAATGTTTCGGTATATGAAGGTGTAGAGCTTGAGGACTATGTATTTTGTGGTCCTTCGTGCGTTTTTACAAATGATTTGACACCTCGGGCTAAATATCCCAAAGGTCACTCTGCTTATGTTCCAACTCTTGTGCAATATGGTGCTTCCATTGGGGCAAACGCAACTATTGTTTGCGGAAATATTATTGGCAAATGGGCCATGGTGGGGTCAGGCGCGGTGGTAACTAAAGATGTTCCAGCGCATGCCCTTGTTGTGGGAGTGCCAGCTCGTCAAGTTGGCTGGGTTTGTGAATGTGGCCAGGTGCTTTCGCCCTCGCTTTGTTGCGAGGCTTGCGGCAGATCATACAGAGAGATAGATTCATTAACCTTGGAGGCTCAATACTAATGCAGTTTCGTGATTTAGGGGCACAATATCAAGTCCTTAAAACAGATATAGATAATGCTATTGAAAGAGTGCTAAAAAGTGGTCGCTATATTGGCGGCACTGAAGTAAGTGCCCTTGAAGAAGAGCTTGCAGGATATGTGGATACTAAGTATTGCATTACTTGCGGTAATGGTACTGATGCCTTACAGCTTGCGCTTATGGCTTGGAATATTGGCCCAGGAGATGCAGTAATAGTTCCTGATTTTACATTTTTCTCAAGTGGGGAAGTAGTATCAGCTGTTGGCGCAACACCAATATTTGTCGATGTTCTAGAAAGTACTTTTAATCTTGACCCTGCGCAAATTGAGCCTGCAGTAAAATTAGCACAAGACGCAGGGCTAACCCCTAAAGTGGTAGTCGCTGTAGATTTATTTGGTCAGCCAGCAGACTATGCAGTCATAAAAAAAGAATGTGAGCGTTATAATCTTCTGCTATTGGAGGATGGCGCACAAGGTTTCGGGGGCTCGATAAACAGCCAAATGGCCTGTTCTTTTGGCGATATAGCAACTACAAGTTTTTTCCCCGCTAAGCCTCTTGGTTGTTATGGTGACGGAGGCGCCATCTTCACCAATAACGATGAGTGGGCAGAACTTATTCGTAGTTATGCTATTCATGGTAAAGGTTCTATGAAATACGACAACGTTCGAATTGGCATGAATAGTCGTCTTGATACTATTCAGGCTGCAATGAGAGTAAAACTTAGAGCTTTTCAAGAATATGAAGTTGAAGCAGTGAATGAGCGAGCTTATTGGTATAACGAAGCACTGAGTGATACAAGTCTTATGCTGCCAAAAGTAGTTGATGGCATGGTAAGTTCGTGGGCGCAATATACCGTGCAGCTTCCAGAGAGCTTTGATCGTGATCGGTTGCAGTCAAATCTTAAAGAAGCTGATATTCCTACCATGGTGTACTATCCAAAACCGATGCATGAGCAGGAAGCTTTTGAGGGTAACTCATTGATTGCAACAGAGGGATATCCAACTTCGGTTCGGTTTTGTTCGTCTGTGCTGAGTTTGCCCATATCTCCCTATCTTTCACGAAATGATGCTTATTATGTTGCCGCAACGATTAAAGGGTATTTACAAAACTAAGTATGATTAATGCTAATAAAAAAGTAACTATTATCGTTCCTGTTTATAATGCCGAATGTTATTTAAAGAGGTGTTTACAGAGTCTTGTTGATCAAACGATTAATGCGGGGGATACAGCACCTTATGTGATTCTGCTGATAAATGATGGCTCAACTGACGCTTCTCAAACAATAATTCAATCCTTTGTTGACGATCACCCTAGTTTATTCATCTCTGTTTCTCGAGAGAATCGAGGCGCTGCTTATACAAGAAATGAGGGTATCTTGCTTTGCGCAACACCCTATTTGATGTTCGTGGATAACGACGATGTGGTCGATTGTGACTATGTTGGGCGCCATCTGGCGAAGATTGAAGAAACAAAAGCCGATATTGTGATTAGTGGATATCGACGAGAGTCTGATACAAAGATTTTGAAGCGTGTTTCTATGACAAATGATGCTTGGTCGAAATATCGTTGCGTCGCACCATGGGCAAAAATATTTAATACACGTTTTTTGAGAGATAATAATATTCGTTTTTTTGATAACAATATTGGCGAAGATACCGTTTTTTCACTAAAAGCGTATGCTTTTGCGCAAACGATTGAATCAATGGAATACTTGGGGTATGTTTGGCGTTTTAATAACGAGAGTGTTTCTAATTCTATTCAGCGTGGGCTAAAGTCTGAGTGCAAATTCGATGCTTTATTGGATGAAATATTAGCTCAAGTTACCTCGAATAAAGAAAGGGAACTGCGGGAATATTTCTTATATAGATATGTTGTGTGGTATCTGCTTTTTTCTGGGAAGTATGCTGATCGAAAGCGTTTTGTGCAGGTATTCAATCATCTTTATTCTTGGTTGGAAAATAATAGTATAAGGGCACAATACGGGATTTTCTCTAAAGAGATTGCTTCAGAATCATTTATTGATAGATTAGCAGTAGCGTGCTTTAGTTTTTTACGGAGGCATCATCTCGAAAAGCTGTTTGCCACAGTATATTGCCATGGGTAATACGATATCTTTGATTTGGAATTGATATAGGGGCGGCATGTTTTTTAGTAAAGATCATACATTTGTAGTGTGCGCATACGGCGAAAGCCCTTTTCTGGGCGAATGCCTAAAATCTCTGGCCGAACAAAACGTTTTAGGTGCTATTATTCTTGCTACTTCTACTCCTAGTGAGCATATTGTCAACATGGCAGAAGCATTTGGGGTGTCGGTAAGGATCAACCCAGAATCAAACGGCATCGCCAGTGATTGGAATTTTGCCATTGCATGTGCGCAAACGCCACTTGTTACTATTGCGCATCAAGACGATGTCTACCTTTCAAGCTATCTAGAAGATGTTTTAAACGCAATAAACCAATCAACCGATCCGCTTATTGCCTTTACGGATTATCATGAATTGCGACAAGGGGAGATTACTACTTGGAATAAGCTGCTTGCGATAAAAAAGATACTCTTGAAGCCATTAACGAGTGCAGCTTTATCGAAGACAAAATTTTTTAAGCGAAGGTCACTTTCTTTAGGGAATCCGATTTGCTGCCCTTCGGTAACCTATGTGCTTTCTAATTTAACGCAACCTTTGTTTCATGATGGATTTAGAAGTAATTTGGATTGGGATGCATGGGAACGTTTTTCTAGGTTGCCAGGCAGTTTTGTGTATCTGAAAAAAAATGAGATGCTACATCGCATTCATGATAATTCTGAGACATCCTCATGTATTGTGGATGATGTAAGGACTGCAGAGGATCTTGATTTACTTCAGCGCTTTTGGCCTGATGGAATTGCGCGTCTAATTAATCACGCATATCGAGATGCGCAAGATTCCAATCAATGACGACAGAGCGCATATTTCTTATAATATTAAGTAACATGATTATTTTGACTGGCAATTAGCTTTGAAGCCGACTTGCGATTATGTTAGGCATTAAAATCAATATTCGCACGTGTAGGACAGCGTGTTAGGGGAAAGTGATGAAGGGTATAATTCTTGCAGGTGGTTCTGGTACACGCCTGTATCCTTTGACATCTGTAACCAGTAAGCAATTACTTCCGGTGTATGATAAACCAATGATTTACTATCCGTTGTCTGTTTTGATGATGGCGGGCATTCGGGATATTTTAATTATTTCTACGCCAACCGACTTACCTAATTTTCAGCGGTTACTTGGCGATGGGTCTCAGTTTGGCATTCAGCTCTCTTATGCAGAACAGCCTAGTCCTGATGGCTTGGCTCAAGCATTTATCATCGGTGAAGACTTTATTGCAGGAGAGCCTTGTGCGCTCGTTTTAGGTGACAACATCTTCTTTGGCAATGGTCTAGGTAAGCATCTGCGCAAAGCGGTGAAAGATGCGGAAACCTCAGGCGGTGCTACTGTTTTTGGCTATCACGTAGACGATCCAGAACGTTTTGGCGTGGTGGAGTTCGATAAGGACTTCA
>USIG01000046.1 GCA_900554685.1 uncultured Cryptobacterium sp. | reverse complement strand
GGTTTGTTCATTTCGAGATATGAATAACTGAGCTATTTTCATCTTTCCTGGAAAAACGAACCGAAAAAGTAGCATGGCACCAGAAAACACCCCACATACCAACTTTGATTCTCCAACCGAAGATCCAAAGGTCTTAATAGATAATGCCAAAGTGGAGGATTCATCACCCCAATTACCGCCCTATGCCTATACGGTTAACGGGGGAGTGCCACCTTTTTCAAACCAGATACCTTCCTCCTATCCGCAACCTGGCTATCCTCAAGGAAGTTATCTACCACCAAATTATCCGCAACCTTATTACCTACCGAATACACCTCTTCCAGGTATGCCTCCTCATGGAATGAATATGGGAACAATAAATCAACCTGCAGAAGAGCCTCTTCAACCAACCCCTTACCAAACAGAGCAAGTAAGGCAACCAGCTCAAGGGCAATTTAACCAGCCTACGACAGCAGATAGTCGAGTTACGCAATTTCCCCCACAAGTAAATTGGCAAAACTCGGACACTTCCCCTCAAGAAGAATCCGAGTCCTTCGATTACACCTACATAACTTCACCTGCCCGTATAGCAATTTACGATAACTTGAAATCTGCCCCTCGAGTTATTGAAATCACCGGCGCACCGACGCATGAATACATCGAAAGAATAGCCTCCCTTACGTATAAGCACGCAAAAGAAGAGGGTGGCATTATTCCTTATACGGTTATTCGAGAAGTGTCGGAAAACTTTATTCATGCACAGTTCCAAGAGATCGTGGTATCGATTATGGATCAAGGTAATACCATCCGTTTCGCAGACCAAGGACCCGGAATAGCTCATAAAGATCTCGTACAAGAACCTGGTTTTTCTTCCGCAACCGAGCCTATGAAACGCTATATCCGTGGTGTAGGTTCAGGACTTCCTATTGTGAAAGATTACCTTGATACCACTCATGGTTATATTGAAATCGAAGACAATATCAACAAAGGATCAGTAGTTACCATTAGCCTCGTAGCATCACGAAGCATCCATGACGAGCAGCCAGAACTCGAACTACCAGACCTCACGGATAACGAGCAGAGAATACTTAAAGCGCTTCTTCCTGATAAATCACTTGGTATTACCGAAATTCATAATGAAACAGGAATCGCGGTTGCAAGTATTCACACCGCATTATCCAAAATGGAAGAAAAGCAACTGGTTGAAAAGAATAATAAGAAAAGAAAGTTAACGGCATTTGGGCAGCGTGTGACGCTTTCTCTCTAATCAGCTAAGAACACTTTATAATAAAAGCTTACAACACCTTAAAAGGTAAAAACCATCGAGGAACCCAAGGTATAACTACACAATGGATTTAACAGAACTTTGGACAAATCTCATACGTCAAATCAAGTCGTATCCTAACGTGAATGCATCGCAAATCGATGCTTTCTTTTCACGTGTTCAACTCCAGGCTGCAAGCCAAGGTTTTGTGATGTTTACCTCGGATAATAGCTTTATAAAGGACTGGATTGAAAAGCACTATATCAAAGATATTCAGCAAGCACTGAAAGATATGTATGGCACTGATTTTGTAGTGCAAATCGAAGTAGATCCAACATCAATGCCTGTTGCTCCTCTTCCTGATGTAGCGCCAAAACCGGAAGTAAGCGCAGAAGCACCTTCCTATACGAAGCCAGCACCAGCGCCTCTTCAGGAAACCCCCAGACCAGATTTTCAAAGAGAAGTGCCTAGCATAGCTCAAGAAAATTCATTGCAGGCACAAAAGCCTCATAGAGAGACGCCCTCAGCACAGCCTCAAAAAGAGCCGCTACGTTATGAAGAGCAAGCAACCACAGCGCCTGGAAACACCTCCACCTTGAATAGCGCCCAATCACAGAACACTCAAAGAGCACCTGAAGGACTTGCGAGTCTTACCTTTGAAACCTTTGTTATGGGTGATTCGAATCGTATGGCTTATTCCATGGCGGTCGAGGTGGCTGAAAAACCAGGTTCATCTGCACTTAATCCGTTATTTATTTATGGACGAAGCGGTGTTGGAAAGACGCATTTGCTTTGCGCGATTAAAAATTACATCAATGAGCAGTATGAGGACTTCAAGGTAATTTACATCGACTCAATGGAGCTTGTTAACCGCTATTCGGATGCCGCTATAGAGAAAAACGTCGATAAGCAGAGCTTTAAGAATTTCGAAAATTTCTTCCAACAAGCAGACGTACTTCTTATTGATGATATCCAAGGGCTTCAAGGTAAACCAGGAACCCTTGATACCCTTTTCCGTATTTTCAACAAGATGATCCCTAAAGGAAAGCAGTTTGTTTTTTCTGCTGACCGTGCACCTAAAAATATCGACCTCGATGAACGTTATGTTTCTCGTTTTAACTCTGGTGCCACTATTGATATTCAGCCACCAGATGACGAAACAAAAAGAAACATCATTAAAAGCTTTATAGCAGAATATAAAAACGAAGAGGATTTACCCTTCACTATCTCGGATAGCATTCTGGACTACATTGTTGACAATTCAAGCTCAAACATCCGTGAGTTAAAAAGTGCAATAACCAATGTTATTTTCGCGCTCAAGATGGATAAAGAACATGAGCTTTCAGAAAGTCGGGTAAAAGAGCTTCTAGGCAATCATTTCATTGGTGGCGGAAAGAAACGAATCACCATAGAAATGGTCCAAGGAGCAGTAGAAGACTTTTACGGAGTAGCTCACAAGGATCTTGTTGGTAAGAAAAAAGAGCGCCGCATTGTTCATCCAAGACAAGTTGCGATATATCTTTGCCGCGAGCTTTCCGAAACAACTCTTAAAAACATTGGTAACGCTTTCAATCGTGACCATACAACAGTTATGCATTCATGCGATCTCATAACGAATCAGCTCCAAGAAGATCGTAATCTCCGCGAGGAACTAGAAGCAATTCGAGAAAAGATCAGAATCCAGCAGTATTAATAAGGATACCTACTACGCCTTAAGAATATTATTGAGCGCGTTATTGAGCGTGTATAACCACTCCTAACGTCGGTGGAAAACTAAGTTTTAGTGTTGATAAGGTTTTCCCCACCTTTTCCACGGGGAAAACAAAGGAAGTAATCCACAGGTTTTATACCTAAGGTTTTATTCGTGCTGAACAGGTGAAAGAAACGTTATCAACAAATCAACGATGCTTATTACTTCTATGATTAGTATTTATTTAAGAAGATAAGAGATAGAAAAAGAAAGGGGAATTCCTTGAAGGGAATTCCTGAAATGCTTGTAAGCTTACCTAATAAGAACAGGTATCATACATAGTCGATATATGTATAAGAGGTTTTAGAGGAGCTTTAATGAAATTCAGCATTAACCAATCAGAACTTCAAAATGCCCTATCCGTATGCGCAAAAGGTTCTTCTACTCGTTCAACGCTTTCTATTCTTGCTGGAGTATACCTCAAAGCAGAAGAAGGAACTCTTACCTTGCAAACTACTAATTTAGAGCTCTCTATTAAAGTTACTTGTCCTGCTCTCGTAGAAGAACAAGGTGAATCAGTTGTTCCTGCTAAATTATTTCTTGATATCGTAAAAAACTTGCCTGATATGGCAGTACGTATCGAATCGGATGAAACCACTGCTTCGGTATTTTGTGACACAACAACTTTTTCTCTTAAAGCGTTAAACCCTCTTGATTTTCCTGCTTTTCCTGAAGTTGAAGCTGAACAGGAAGCGCAATTTCCTTTTTCTGCGTTTTCAACCATGGTTAAAAGAACCGCTAAGGTGGTTTCCCATGATGAAACTCGCGCAGTTTTAACAGGTGTTCTTGTTTCCTGTGTGGGTAATGAGTTAAAGATGGTCGCAACAGACTCATATCGTCTGGCTGTTACTGAAACTCAGCTTAATCAATCCTGTCCTGAGGAATTTGAGGCAGTTATCGCGGGATCATTTCTTAATGATATTGCATCTCTTCCTCAGTCTGATCAGCCTATCACGCTTGCGCTAAGTGAGAATCAAATCATTGTGACCTATCAAGATACTACTTTTATCAACCGTCGTATTGAAGGCGCATTCCCTAACTATAAACAGCTGATCGCAGATGGTTTTTCTACTCGCGTTACGCTTTCTACTCATGCTTTAACCGATGCTGTTCGTCGCGTTTCTCTTTTGAGTAATAAGGTTTCTCCTGTTCAAATTAAGGTTGATGCAGACGCTGGTGTTATGACATTGGTTACTAATTCGCAAGATATTGGTAACGCTCAAGAAAATCTTATTTGTGAGATTGAAGGAGAATCGGTTGAAATCGCTTTCAATTACTCCTTTTTACTTGATGGTTTGAACTCTATTACGACCGATGCGGTGCATTTAGATTTGTTCGGTGCGATGAAGCCAGGTATCCTTCGTGCTACGGAAGGAGAAAACTTCCTCTATTTGATTATGCCGGTTCGTGTATAGGTATAAGAGTGCTGTATGGGGCTTCTTTTACGCGCAATAGATTGCAATAATTTTCGTTCGTATAGCCAGTTTAAGCTGGACGAAATAGGTATGCTTACGCTTATTGTGGGTCCTAATGCAACGGGAAAAACGAATCTTCTTGAAGGAATCCAATATACTACGGCCGGTTTTTCTTTTAGGCATCCTCTATCACAGCACCTCATTCGAAGTGGTGAGGAATCAGGATGGTTTCGAAGCACCTTTGAAGGTGATGGGCGTCATCTTGAGGTTGAATTGCGCTGTACGGCAGAGCACAAGAACTTTTTCCTGAATGGTAAAAAGAAACAGGCGCATAAGATACGTGGTATTTTGCCATCGGTGTTGTTTTGCCCCGATGATCTTAACCTAATAAAGGGCTCGCAGAGTGCTAAGCGCTCTCAGTTGGACTTGCTGGGTTCTCAAATTTCATCGGGATACAATGCTGTTCGTAAAGACTACGAAAAAATCCTGCGACAAAAAAATAGTTGCCTTAAGCAGGAGATGCCCCATGCATATCTTTCGAGTATTAATGAAGTATTAGCCTCAATCGGTGCTCAGTTATACCACTTGCGCTCCCAGCTTATTACGAGCCTCACTCCTTATATTCAAGATTACTATCAAAAGTTATCGCTTGGTCGTGAAACAGTTGAAGTGCGCTATATTCCCTCATGGCTTCGCGCTTCTTGTGATCCGGAAGAATATCAAGAAAACGAATGGGTTGACCGTCTTCAAGCGCAAGAGTTGCTTTTAGAGAGTATGGAGAACGACTACGTAAAAGAACATGAACGTCGCCGTTCGCTTTACGGTCCTCAAGTGGATCGCATAGAGTTTTATCTTAATAAAAAGAACGCATCATCCTTTGCTTCCCAGGGTCAGCAACGCTCTTTAGTATTGAGTTATAAGATGGCTGAAGTAGCTCTTATAAAAGAAAAATTAGGGCAAAATCCTCTCCTTTTGTTAGACGATGTGATGAGCGAGCTTGATAATGATCGCAGATCGGCCCTATTCTCTTTACTTTCGGAGGGTATCCAAACCTTTATAACAGCTACCAATTCTGAAGTGTTTGATAAAACTCTTCCTTACGCGCGTGTGGTGGAGTTGGGATTTGATGGAGTGGTATCTGATGGTTAAGCATCCAGAATGGGCCTCTTCTCGTGATCCGCGTCATTTAGCTGAACTTTTTAATGAGCGTAATAATGCTTTGAAGCCTGTCTCGAATTCTTTCGATGCGTTTTATCAGGCGCTTCCTGAAGAGGTAAGAAAAAGAGTTCTTATTAATAGGCGAATACAAAAGGTTCATGACCAGTTTTCTCAAGTTGTTGATCCTTTTATTCTTGATCATACAAACTCGGTATATCTTTTACGCCATAAGGATCTTTTGAATCAGCCTGCTCAGGGTCAGCCTACCCCAAAAGATGAATATCATCCCGATGCATCGCAAGAGATATTCGATCTTGTTGTATATGTTGATAATTCTTTGGTAGCAGCCGAGCTCAATGCACGAAGAGAGTTGATTCGACTTAAATATCGTGAACAGTTTAGCGTTGTGATAGATGTTTTCGAGATTCGTATATCTCGAGGATCATATAAAGAAAAATATCCTTTTAGAGAGTTAAAAAACCAAGAGGCACCTTCTAAGCCTCATGCATTAACTGAAGAAGAATCACAGAGGGTGGATGAGCTTATTAAAGACATTCCTGAAGGAAAGTTGCGAGACTCCTTCAGAAAAGCAATAACGGCTCAAAAACAAAATCATACGGATAAATAATAAAAAATATCAAAAGAATGTGTTTTCCGCCCTTAGATGAGCTCAGAAACGCTGTAAACGTTAGAAATAATCGAAGTACTTTAACTGTTCTGCTATAATGAAACTTTGGAAAACTACCCTCTTATGCGCTTCCTTGCTATAGGAAGCGCTTTGAATCTTTACGGAAGAGGAGGATTTTGTGGCATCAGGAAGTAGCCATTACAGTGGTCAGGATATTCAAGTTCTCGAAGGCTTGGAAGCTGTTCGTAAACGTCCTGGCATGTATATTGGTTCGACAGGCCCGCGTGGCTTGCACCATTTAGTGTATGAGGTAGTAGATAATTCAGTTGACGAAGCATTAGCTGGTTTTTGTGACACTATCAATGTAACTATCCATGAAGACAATTCGATCACGGTTGTAGACAACGGTCGTGGTATTCCTATTGATAAACATCCAAAAGAAAAAATACCTACCGTCGAAGTAGTACTTACTGTACTTCATGCCGGTGGTAAGTTTGGCGGCGAAGGATATAAGGTATCCGGCGGTCTTCACGGTGTTGGCGTTTCTGTAGTAAACGCTCTTTCTACTCGTGTTGTTGTTCAGGTTCGTCGTGATGGTAAAGAATATGAAATTTCTTTCGATCACGGTAAAACTAAAGAAAAGCTGCATGAAATAGGAAAATCGAAGCACAATGGTACGACGGTTACGTTCTGGCCTGATCCGGAAATTTTCCGTGAAACAACTGTTTTTGATTACGCAACCCTTCAAGCTCGTTTCCGCGAGATGGCTTTCTTAAATAAGGGCCTTAAAATCACCCTTACCGATGAGCGTGATATTGACAATGAAGGCAAGCCTCGCTACGAAGTGTTTCATGCAATGGGCGGCTTACAGGACTTCGTAAAATTCCTCAATCAAGGAAAAGAAACTCTCAATAAGCCCATTTATTTTGAAGCGGAAAACGAAAACGGCATGGTTGAGATTGCTATGCAGTGGACTACGTCGTATTCTTCGAATTCTGTTATGTCATTTGCTAATAATATTCACACCGTTGATGGTGGTACCCACCTTGATGGTTTTAAGCAGGGTGTAACTCGTACCATTAACGACTATGCCCGCAGTAAGGGTATCTTGAAGGATAAAGATAATAATCTTTCAGGTGATGACACGCGCGAGGGTCTTGCGGCAATTGTTTCGGTAAAGCTTCGTGAACCTCAATTCGAAGGACAGACTAAAGGCAAGTTAGGCAATACTGAAATCCGTGGTCTTGTTCAAACTGCCGTGATGAAAGGCCTCGCAGAATACTTAGAGGAAAACCCAACTCCTGCAAAGCGCATTATCAATAAAGCATCTCAGGCAATGAAAGCCCGTGAAGCTGCTCGCAAAGCACGAGATATGACCCGTCGTAAGGGTGTTCTTGATTCTTTTAGCTTACCTGGTAAGTTGGCTGACTGCTCTTCAAAAAATCCTGCAGAATCTGAAATCTTTATTGTGGAGGGCGATTCAGCAGGTGGTTCAGCAAAGCAGGCACGCGATCGTAAGTATCAGGCAATTATGCCTTTGCGCGGTAAGATCTTGAATGTGGAACGTGCCGGTCTTCATCGTTCCTTATCATCGGACACGATTTCAAGTTTGATTACTGCTATAGGTACCAATATCGGTGAAGATTTCAATGCGGATGCTGCACGTTATCATCGCATCATTATCATGACTGATGCTGATGTTGACGGTGCTCATATTCGTTGTTTGCTCTTAACGTTCTTCTATCGCTACATGCCTGAACTTATTACACGTGGTTATATTTATATCGCCCAGCCTCCTCTGTATGGTCTGAAGAAAAAGGGTGGCAAAAAGCTTGAATATATCTTTAATGACCAGGCACTCCAAGAACGACTCGCTGAAATCCCCGATCGCGACAGCATTTCGCTTCAGCGTTATAAGGGCTTAGGAGAAATGGACCCAGAGCAGCTTTGGGAAACTACCATGGAACCCTCTAATCGCACTATGCTTCAGGTAAGTATTGAAGACGCTGCCGAAGCAGAGCGTGTCGTGAGTGAATTGATGGGGGATCAGGTAGAGCCTCGCAAAGACTTCATTCAAAAGCATGCACATGATGTTCGCTTCCTTGACTTCTAGAAAGGATTAATTTCGTGGCTGAAAAGAAAGATGAAGGGATGGATCTGACTGGATCCACTATCCTTCCAGCTGAACTCAGTAAGGAAATGAGAACTTCCTTTCTTGAGTATTCGATGAGTGTTATCGTCTCGCGTGCACTTCCTGATGTTCGAGACGGTTTAAAACCAGTTCATCGTCGTATTCTTTACGCGATGAATGAAAGCGGTATTACACCAAAACGTCCTCATGCTAAGTCTGCTCGTACTGTTGGTGACGTTATCGGTAAATATCATCCTCACGGAGACAGTGCGGTATACGACACTATGGTTCGTTTAGCGCAACCGTTTTCTATGCGTGTTCCTCTTGTTGATGGCCATGGCAACTTTGGTTCTATCGACGGCGACTCGGCAGCAGCAATGCGTTACACCGAGGCTCGTCTCGATAAGCCTGCGATGGAGCTTTTAAAAGACCTCGATAAGGAAACAGTAGATTTTCAACCTAACTACGATGAAAGTTTGCAAGAACCGGTAGTTTTACCTGCGCGTTTTCCTAACCTTTTAGTTAATGGCTCTTCCGGTATTGCAGTTGGTATGGCAACCAATATTCCTCCTCATAACTTAGGGGAGGCAATTGATGCAACGTGTGTCATGCTCGATAACCCCGATTGCACTGTCGATGATCTTCTTACGGTAATGCCGGGCCCTGATTTCCCAACTGGTGGCATCATTATGGGGCGAAAGGGTATTCGCGAAGCATACGAAACTGGCCGAGGGAGCTTAACTGTTCGCTCAACGTGCCATATTGAGGAAGGAAAGAATGGAAAGAAATCCATTGTTGTTTCCGAAATTCCTTATCAGGTTAATCGTACGAAGCTTCTCGAAAAAATTGCAGATCTCATTAGGGATAAAAAGCTTCCTGAGATTTCTAATGTTCATGACGGTGCTGACCGCCATGGCATCGATATCATTATCGATTTAAAGCAAAATGCTATTCCTCAGGTAGTACTCAACAAGCTTTATAAGCACACCCAACTTCAAGTTGGCTTTGGTTGCAACATGGTTGCATTGGTAAACGGTGTGCCTCGTACTCTTTCCTTAAAGGAGATTCTGCACTACTACATCCTTCATCAGGAAGATGTAGTGGAGCGCCGTACGCGTTATGATTTGGCGAAGGCTGAAGCACGTGCCCATATTTTAGAGGGCTTTGTTATTGCGCTTGATAATATTGATGAAGTGATTCGTATTATTCGTGCTTCGAAGACCGATACTGAAGCAAAAGCTTCCTTGATGGAGTCTTTCTCGCTTTCTGAGAAACAAAGCGAAGCAATTCTCGAGATGAAGTTGCGCCGTTTAACCGGTTTGGAACGAGAGAAGATTGAGCAAGAATTAGCTGAACTTCGCGAAAAGATTGAATACTACAAGCGTGTACTTTCCGATAAAGATTTGCTTAAGCAGATTATCAAAGAGGAACTTCTTGAGATTAAAGAAAAGTACAACTCAAAACGTTTGACCAAGATTACCGACGAAGTAAAAGAACTTGATGTCGAAGATCTTATTGCGGAAGAAGAAGTTGCTGTTACGGTAACGAAAGCAGGCTATGTAAAGCGCTTGCCTGTTGCTACCTATCGCCAGCAAAAGCGCGGCGGCAAGGGTATGCAGGGTGTCAACTTAAAAGAGAGTGACTTTGTTGAACATCTCTTCATTTCCTCAACCCATGCTTATATGCTGTTCTTCTCTTCATTGGGTAAGGTGTACCGCTTGAAGGCATATGAAATTCCAGAAGCTTCCCGTCATGCCCGTGGTACTGCTATCGTGAATTTGTTGCCGCTAGAAAAGGGAGAAACTATTGCTGCGGTTATCGCAACAAAAGATTTCCCTGAAGATGAATATCTTATGTTTGCAACTGCTTCCGGTATGGTGAAGAAGACTTCCATGAAGCTCTACGATCGCACTCGTCGCGATGGTCTTATTGCGATTAACTTGAAGGAAAACGACGAGTTAATTTCTGTCAAGCGTGTTGCTGAAGGAGAAAAAGTTGTAATGGTTTCTTCAGCAGGCAAAGCCATTATGTGGGATGAATCGGAAGTTCGTGCTATGGGTCGCGATACGATGGGTGTTCGCGGTATGACCGTGAATGCTGATGCTCGTGTTTTAGGTATGGAGATCGCCCACGAAGGAAGCGATCTGTTCGTTATCACTGAGCTTGGATACGGTAAACGTACACCAATTTCTGAATATCCAGAACACCACCGTGGTGGTCAAGGTGTCTATACCATTACTATGACGCCAAAGAAGGGTCTTCTTGCTGCAATGAAAGTTGTTGATGAAGATGACGAAATTATGATCATCACTGAGGAAGGCGTTGTTGTTCGTATTGCTGTTTCTGGCGTGTCAGAACTTGGCCGCTCTACACAGGGTGTTCATGTTATGAACGTTGCCAATAAAGACAAGGTGACGGCGGTTGCTATTGCTACTTCTCACGAGAAGAAGTCAGGGAAACACCAAGCCCACAAAGATCAAATGAATTTACTTGATCAAGAATAACACCTGGTCAAAATAAGTGTTTCTCGTGAAACAGGTAAGAAAGGAAACTTTCTTACCTGTTTTTTATGGGTTCGATCTGTTGGGAATGTGAAGCGTTCAAAGTAATAAATTACCCGTTATACAGGTGTCCCTAATTTGGCGAAAAGTTATAAAGAATCGTTTCCGTCAAGAAAATCGTCAGGGTTTAAATTCGAGACAAATTCATGAAATTCCTTAAGGTCTTTTTCTTTGTCGGAAGAAGAAAACTCAAAAGGAAATGAGGCTTTCTCATAAACCTTTTCCATGACATAGATTGAGGCATTTTGTTTTAATGCAAGAGCAATTGCATCGCTTGGACGCGCATCAAGTTCGATAAGGTGTCCGTGCTGGCGCAGGGTAAGCGTTGCGTAAAATGTTGATCCTTTCACGTCGGTTATCAAAACATGATCAACATAAGCATCAAGGCTTGCTATAGCGTTAATGAATAAATCATGGGTTAAAGGACGAGGTAGCCTTACATCTTCAAGTGCTAACCCAATTTGCGCAGCTTCTGGTAGGCCAATCCAAATAGGAATAAAACGAGGATCAACGCTCAAATCGTCGTTTTGCAGTGCGCTTAAGATCAAAATAGAAGGGTTTGAGTCTTGAGACATCAATAATGTTTGTACGCGAACAGGAATCATGAGAGCCTCGCTTTATGCTTTAAACATATTTCAAGCATATCACTCTCTGGCACCCTTTAGAAAACATTCCTTTTACCTGCGTTTTTGAAAAAGAGAAAATAAAAATAAAAAAATTTGAAATTTTTGCTTGACCGAATAGGTACAAGGTAGTAAATTAACTGAGCGCGATTTTTCGGGCCCATAGCTCAGCTGGTTAGAG
>USIG01000045.1 GCA_900554685.1 uncultured Cryptobacterium sp. | reverse complement strand
AGAGAGCTTCGCTACAATAGGGCTTGGACAAGAAAAGGAGGCATGGCGTGCAGAGCGGTGTTTGTGCATGGTAAATCAAGCAGGTCAGATTAAGCAAAAACCCTTATCGCAGGCAACGGCAACACTTGATACATTAGAGCCCGGAAAAGATGCGGTTATCTCAGCAGTAAAATGCGCCGATGTTGCGCTTCGTAAGCATATTTTAGATATGGGTCTCACTCCCGGTACGGAAGTTATGCTGGTTAAACGTGCCCCTATGGGGGACCCTCTCGAATTGCGTTTGCGTGGATACGAATTGACCCTTCGCAGCGATGACGCTTGCCATATTGAGCTTAAAAACGTTCACGATGCTCATAATATTCCTCGTCCTAATCCCGAGCTTGCTTCAAGCCCTCATCCAGGAACGGGTGAAGCGGGTATTTTTCATCCGCGAGGCGAAGGCCATCCCCTACCAGCAAATAAGACTTTGACCTTTGCGTTGGCAGGAAATCAGAACTGCGGAAAAACAACGCTTTTTAATCAGCTGACCGGTTCTAATCAGCATGTAGGAAACTTTCCCGGTGTTACCGTAGGAAGAAAAGATGGTGTTATTCGTGGGCATGAAAACACGTTGATTACCGACCTTCCCGGTATTTATTCGCTTTCTCCCTATACCGGAGAAGAGGTCGTAACTCGTGAGTTTATTTTGCAAGAAAAGCCCAACGCTCTTATTAATATTGTTGACGCCACCAATATTGAACGTAATCTTTATTTGACGCTTCAGCTGATGGAGCTCGATATACCTATGGTATTAGCGCTCAATATGATGGATGAGGTGGCTGCAAACGGAGGATCGATTGATATCAATGGCTTAGAGCGTCAGCTAGGCATCCCGGTGGTTCCTATCTCTGCTTCAAAAAATGAGGGAATTACCGAATTAGTTGAGCATGCGCTTCATATTGCACGCTATCAAGAACGTCCTGGGCGTTTAGATTTTTGTCCAGCCGACGGACCTGATAAGGGCGCTCTTCATCGTTGTATTCATGGTATTTCTCGTTTGATTGAAGACCACGCGCAGCGTGCAGGTATACCACTTCGTTTTGCTGCAACAAAGCTGGTCGAAGACGATAATCTTGTACGCGATGCGCTTGGTTTAGAGGAAAACGAAAAAGATGCCATTGAGCATGTTGTTTCCCAAATGGAAGAAGAAGCGGGCACTGATCGTATGGCAGCGCTTGCCGATATGCGCTTTAGTTTTATTGAATCGGTATGTGCTTCAACGGTTGTGAAGCCTCATGAAAGTAAGGAACACAAACGAAGCCAGGCTGCTGATCGCATTTTAACGGGTAAATATACTGCTCTTCCGGTGTTTATTGGCATTATGGCTCTGGTGTTCTGGTTGACGTTTGGTGTGATAGGGCAGGGTCTTTCCGATCTTCTTGATCAGGGTATCGGCTGGCTTACCGATATTGTTGATCAAGGCCTTACGTTATGGGATGTAAATCCTGTGGTTCATTCTCTTATCGTCGATGGTGTTTTTGCCGGTGTGGGAAGCGTATTGAGCTTTTTACCCATTATCGTCGTACTGTTTTTCTTCTTGTCTCTTTTGGAAGATTCGGGATATATGGCACGTGTCGCTTTCGTTATGGATAAACTCCTTCGCAAACTGGGTCTTTCTGGGCGAAGTTTTGTTCCTATGCTTATTGGCTTTGGCTGTTCTGTGCCGGCTATTATGGCAACACGCACCTTGCCTTCTGAGAGAGACCGCACTATGACGGTAATGCTCACACCCTTCATGAGCTGCTCTGCTAAGCTTCCTATTTATGCTCTGTTCACTGCAGCCTTTTTCCCTGAACAGGGAGCTTTGGTTATGATCTCGCTGTATTTGCTGGGTATTGTTGTTGGCATTGGCGTGGCTTTGATCTTGAAGCACACCATGTTTAAGGGCGAACCTGTTCCTTTTGTTATGGAGCTACCTAACTACCGGTTGCCTTCATTGGGTAATATGCTTCGTCTGGTCTGGGAAAAGGCAAAAGACTTTCTTACGCGTGCCTTTACCATTATTTTCTTGGCATCGGTTGTTATCTGGTTTTTGCAGACCTTCGATATTCGCTTTAATGTTGTTGCGGATTCTGCCGATAGCTTGCTGGCATTACTGGGTGGTTTGGTTGCGCCAATTTTCACTCCTTTAGGCTTTGGCGATTGGCAGGCTTCCACGGCTTTAATTACTGGTTTTGCAGCTAAGGAAAGCGTGGTAAGTACCTTAACGGTGTTATTGGGCGGATCGAGTGCTGCTTTGGCAAGCATGTTTACTCCGCTGACGGCCTTTACGTTTTTGGTTTTCGCTCTTCTGTATACGCCATGCGTTGCGGCTATTGCTGCAGTGCGAAACGAGCTGGGCGGAAAGCGCGCGGTTGGGGTTGTGATTATGCAATGCGTCGTCGCTTGGATTGTTGCCTTTATCGTCCATTCGATCGGCCTTGTTTTGGGCTTTGTGTAAGCTCGGTTTTGTGGGAGCTACTCTAAAAGCTTATCTTTTCCGATCGCAGTGAGCCGTGCTTCTGGGCCTTTAGGTACTCTTGATATTTTCGGTAGTTCGACTGGCAGGGAAACAAATCGTAGGGCATACAGCGCTTTATGAGGTAAAACAGGGCAAGAACAGGAAAAGCAATATAGCTTATCTGAAATGATGCCGCGATTATGATAAGCCTCGATGCGTAAAACGCTACACGCAAAAGTCCCGATCGTGGTGCTGTTTCGAAAGACATTCGAACAAACTTTCCTCCGGGGGTGCTTCCGTGGTTAAACCACGGGATTACTCCCTGTACGAGGATAAAGCTGCTTATGCCAGCTATAAAGGAAGCGGTTGTTGTGAGTGTGAGAGCGATTCGTTCGTCAATGCCGCTAACCAAAAGGATAAGTTCGGTTATACATCCAACAAGATAGCTAAAGAAACCTATAAGGGTCATATCAAGACAAAAAGCGGTAACACGACGGATAAAACCAGGATTATGGGTGAGCCCGATTTCGTCTTGCTTGCGAGCGGGCAAAACTTTGCCAAGTGCGCAGGAAAGACCCCAACCGATTGCGGTGCCTAAGGTATTCCACATAAGATCGCATACATCAAAGGTTCTATAAGAATAGGGATACAAAAAGAACAGTCCTGTGAGCTGAGCGATTTCAATAACAAGGGAAACCACAAAGCCTAAAAACAGCGAATGAAACAAAGGGACACGAAGTAATCGTCCTGCTAAAAACCCTAGAGGAATAAAGAAGGCGATATTTGCAAGTATTTGAGGAATGGCGCCTATGCCATCTTTGCTGATGTCGTATATAAAGCCAAGAGGATTGAGTTGAGGGTCAATTCCATAGGTGATACCCAAACCACTCTCGCCACTTGGAAGAGGGTAGAGGGTAAAACAAACGAGTGACAGTGCATAAAGAACACTTAAATAGGAATATGCGACGGTGTTCAGACGTATGCAGCCTTCGCGATGGTATATAAGAGCAATGATAGGTATGCTTAGCACTCCTGATGCTAAAGGCCACAGGGCAAGAGCAACAATGAAATTATCGCTATAGGCGTTAATGAAATGACCTACCAGTTCCATGATGTCTCTTTTCGCTCGGTACGGACTTGTGTCTCTATCTCTTATTATTCAGATGAACCTGTCACGAACCTTACAAGGCACTAAAGCTTTCCCTACAATTAGAAAAGGCGAAAAGGCATCAAAAGAGAACAAAACCCCGTTTGCCTCTATCTTTTGGTTTTAACTTTAATCTGAATCGCGGCTCTTCAAATGTTTGGGCTTGTTTTGAATGACTACACTAGTGAAAGCTATGCATTAGTTTTCGAGGTTACTACATGGATATTCGTCAGCTTACTTATTTTGTTTCTACGTACAAACATAATTCCTTTTCAGCCGCTGCTAAGGAATGTTGTGTCACCGTGCAAACTATTTCTAAAGCGATCAGTAATTTGGAACAAGATCTTAATGGTGAACTTCTTTTTGAACGTAAAAACAATGGGGTAGTTCCGACGGAATTCGGAAGAGCGTTTTATCCTAAAGCTCTTGAAGCTCTCGAGTCGTTCAATTCGGCTGCAAACTATATTGATGTATACCACGAACAACAACAGCCCCACACAAAGCTTGCTATCAAACTCTGTGTACCCGATTTTCCGCATAGCGGTGCAATCTGTTCAAATATCAATAAGCTTTTGCATCTTGCAACGCCCGACAGTGAAATCGATACCACAATCTGTTCTTTTGTTAAGGGAATAAAAGCGCTTGATAGCCTTGAGGCAGATATGTTAGTTACCTTAGGCGAGCCGGAAACAACAGTTTATGATGTGGTTCGCGTGGGGGTTATGCCTACTGCGGCGGTTGTGGTAGAAAACCACCCTGCTGCTCAAAAAAAACTACGTCGACCGACAGGACTTAGAGCAGTACCCCGTAATTTTTGCGAGTGATTTCGATATGCCGCGCTCGGGGTCTATCGTAAACATCTACAAGTCGCACGATTACGATCTTCATTTGCGTACACCTCAAAATCCCTTTTCGTTCGCGCTTTCTTTGTTTAAGGATAAGGCGATGTGTTTAGTGATAGGAATTCCTGCCATTGTTCCTTACGGGATGGGTCTAACGATGAAACAGATCGATCCAAACGATATGCAACTTGTTCCTATTTGTCTGATCACCAGAAAGGGTACAAAGCCTCAGGGATACAAGGCGGTCGAAACGTTTTTACTCAATGATGGTCTCATGAAAGGGTTTTCTGCCTTAAAGTAACCATTAAGGGGGTGGGTCCATGAGGATCTTTATGTTTTCCCTCTTCGTTTATTTTGATTTTGCCTCAGTCTGTTTTGTTAGCCTCATCTTTTGTAGGCAGATGCTGCATGGCTTAAGAACCGATTCGTATACAATAAAGAAGAACAATAAATCCAATCCGCTCCTTTGCCTGTTTGCCAGCATGGCGTAGGTAGGGTATTTATTATGGAATGGTTCTGCAACGATCAAGGATGGTTTTGCAACAAGAGAGCAAGACCTCTTTTTTGGTAGTGGTGAATGAGGTTATTGATGTTTAAAGCTTCTGATGATAAACAGGCTCCGTTTGGCTATTGCACGCAATGTGGAAAACCATTGCAAGCAGACGCTAAGTTTTGTGTTCATTGCGGTAGTCCCGTAGTTCCCGATAATACTGATGAGGAACAAGAAAGTGATTCGCCTCATAATACTGATCAGGATACTAATCAAAACACCGATGATAAAACTCAGAGCTTAGATACTGTTATACCGGAAGCTGAAGAGACTAATGAATTATCGGTCGATGAAGTTCTTGCTGCTAAAACAGCAGCCGAGCGCTCTGTTGAAGAAACTGGACGTATTTCTTCAGTTTCAGAGTATCCTACGACGCCTCAAGCACCGCTTCAAAATGAAGAAACGCAGCGTATTCCTTTTGCAGAGCAGCCAACTATAAGCTCTCCGGTAAGCCCTCAGACAAGCCAGAGCTCATCTTCTTTTACCCCCGGTAACACCGCTGAGCTGCCTGTGGCAGAAACGCTTCGTCAGACTGCACATCAAGGTGTTTCTTATTCTGCTGAAAATTCAGCTGCTTCCAAGTCGGGCAAAGGCAAGATAATTGCCCTTGTTGTGGGAGCGGTTGTTGTGGTTGTTGCTGTAGCGGTTGCATTAGCGGTGCTGGTGTTTGGGGTTGGTCAGCCCTCTCAAGATTCCACAGCACCATCTGTTGAACAAACTCAGACATCGCAGGAGATTGTGGTGGAACTGACTAATACCTATTCCACTCATTTCGCAACTGATAATTCAATTACTTATCCCACGTTTACTTTTAAGTATCCGAGTTCCTGGTCGGTAACAGATGAACTGGTTACCGCTCGTGGTGAGACGGTTGAACTCACCAGCAGTGATGGCGCAAAAATAAAGTATGAACAGCGCGCTCAGAGCACAAGCTCATCTGATTCGGTATCGCTTACTGGTATCGAAAAGGTTGCTGATGCATCCTTTGTACCTACCATGGTGCAGGGTAGCGATTACTCTGATCTAGGCCAGTTTATTGTGGTAAAAGGAACCTTGAGCGTCAACGGACGCGATAAGGGTATTTGCTATGCGTTGGTTCCTTCTTCAGCGATGCATAGCACGATGGATCTTGATCTTCGCTGTGGAGTGCCAGGATTCTGGTATGCCTCAACTATCACTTTTACCTGCCAGCCTCCCGAGGGAATCAGTGATCAAACCGAACAGGAAATCATTGCGATCTTGGCAAGCTTTACTGAGTCTAAAGCTGCTGCTTCAGAGGAAAATGCAAAAGACAACAACGAGGTAACTGCCATTACTGATGATTATGTTTTGCCTGACAGCAGTTCTCGTCTCTATTCTGAAAGCGAGTTAGAAAAGCTCAGTAACTATGAGCTTTATATCGCACGAAATGAGATTTTCGCGCGTCATGGGCGCATGTTTAATAACGAAGACTTGCAAGCCTATTTTGGCTCAAAAGACTGGTACCATCCCACGGTAGAGGCTAAGGATTTCGACGAATCCGTTCTAAATTCGACCGAGAAGAAAAATATAGAAACCATGGCAAAGATCGAAAACGATCGTGGTTCAACGTTTGTAAGCTAAGGGATTGCTGGCGTTTGATTGCTTGCTCTGTCCTAGTCCCGAAGGCATGAGGGCCAGTCACGATTGTCGCGTCCGATTGTATTGAGCAATGTGTTTCTATTGAGTTTGACGTATGCGGTAGGTAAATGAATACGAATTGCAAAATGATATATGCTTCGCCTTTAGGAGAGATGCTTCTTCTTGCAGATGGGGAAGGCTTAAGGGGAGCGTGGTTTGTCGATCAAGACAAATACTATGCATCGTATTTGCCAATAATCCAAGAGGCAAAACTGCTCGATGATTCTTGCGTCTTTAACGTATCTGACACCGATGAACTACCTGCTGTATCAGTGGTGAAGAATGCCACAAAATGGTTTGATCAGTACTTTTCCGGAATAGAACCTACTGCTGCTGTTCCGCTCCATTTACAGGGAACCGATTTCCAGCAGGAAGTGTGGACTCTTTTGCGAACCATTCCTTACGGTACAACAGTTACTTATGGCGACCTTGCTAAGCGCCTTGCGTCAAAGCGTGGTTGTGCACGCATGGCAGCTCAGGCTGTTGGCGGTGCGGTGGGACGCAATCCTGTTTCTATTATTGTTCCCTGTCACCGTGTTATTGGTTCTTCCGGTAGCTTGACGGGCTATGCAGGTGGCATTGAAAGAAAAGCTGCTCTTCTTAAGCTTGAGGGAGTAGAGGTGGCTAAAGAAGCCATATAGTCATCGCGCCAAACATGAGGACGAACACAAGGTTATTCCAGTATTCTGCTAAGGGTCTTCCAATCCTAGAGGGAAGTTGCTTCCAGATAAATCCAAACAAAATAGTTATCAGCGGTGTAGCAAACACCATCCACTGGGGAAATAAGGTTGTTCCCGACACAATGCTGCAAGCCAGTAAAAATACCGCAACATAGGCAGGAATTATGACTGCGCGCGAAAAGGACGAGAAACTTCGGGCGGGATTGCTGAATAACACGCCGATACCCACCTTTGAAGCAAACGATTGATGGGGAAGATAAGGATGATGGGTGGCGCTATAAATAAGGGTAAATGCGAGAAGAATAGCGGCGATAAATAAAAGGATAAAGCTTGGCATAGTTGTTGCTGCAAGAGGTAAGGTTGCAAAGGCTCCTGCGTAAGGTAGTGCAGCTATGGTACACAGCGTGCTGCTGAAATGTGAATCAAAGAAATCATCGTGACTTTCCGGTAATTCGCGCATTACTACGCAGTAGACATCAGTTGCATCTGACATCTCAAACTTTTCAGCCGAAACATGTAGCAGTACATCGCTTGCGAGCATGAGAATCGAGCCAAAAAGACCAATTACCATCCCGATAAGGAGGATGTTTTCTGCCTCTATCATGGGCGCTCCTTTCGTTCGCTGGTGTACAACAAACGTCTTAGACCCCTCTTGCGCCTAAAAAAAAGTATACAAAAGCGCAGATAAGCGAATGGTTGCAGCCGTTGATTCTCAGCGAACGGCATAAAAGTGCCAGCTTATTGGATGAGGTAATTCATCTGGGCTATAAAACTATGCAAAGGTTGAAGCAATCACCGTAATTCTGGGCGATACAATGCAGATGGGGTTTTAATATCGTTTCGATGAATGGGGATATCATGAACGATTTTACGTTTTATTCGCCTACGGAATTTGTCTTTGGACGAGGGATAACCGATCGCTGTGGTGAAAAGCTTGCCGCCAAAGGATACCAGCGTGTATTGCTGGTATACGGCCAGGGTTCGGTTGTTCGCTCGGGTACGCTCGATCGCGTAAAGGCATCTCTCGATGCTCAGGGCATTGCTTATACTGATTTATCTGGTGTTCGTCCCAACCCTGAGGTTACTCAGGTACGAGAAGGTATTGATATTGCGCGCGCTTTTGATGCTGATTGTCTTTTAGCGGTTGGTGGAGGAAGTACGATCGATTGTGCAAAAGCTATTTCCATTGGTGTTTTTTACGATGGTGATGTGTGGGATTTCTTTAGTGGCAAAGCAACAGCCACTACCTGTTTGCCGGTTTGCTGTGTTCTCACTATTCCAGCAGCGGGTTCTGAAGGCTCAAATTCGTGCGTTATTAGCAACGACAAACAAAATGAAAAGAACGGTCTAGGCAATGAGCTCTTCCGTCCTGTGGTTTCCCTTATGGATCCAGAGCTTACCTTTACGCTGCCTCAGTATCAAACAGGGGCAGGAGTTACTGATATGATCGCTCATGTATGCGAGCGCTATTTTAGCGGAGCACCTGCGGTTGCTGTTACTGACAATATTGCGTGTGGTTTGATTCGTGCCATTATGGTTTCGGCAGATAAGGTACGTGAAAATCCGCAAGATTACGATGCTCGTGCAAACATTATGTGGGCAGGCACACTCGCTCATAATGATCTAGCAGGCTGTGGTCGCGCAAAGGGAGGTCGCGCAGGAGGATGGGAAAGCCATGCTTTGGAACATGCTCTTTCAGCGCTTAATCCTCATGTTGCGCACGGCGCTGGCTTGGCGGTGCTTATGCCTGCATGGATGCGGTATGTATGGCGCGAGGATCCACAGCGTTTTATAAGTTTTGCCCACGATGTGTTTGATCTTGAGCTAAAAGATGATTCAGATTCATCGGTTGAGGAAACCGTCAAGGCAGCAATTGATAAACTGCAGGGCTTCTTTGCGCGACAGGGTATGCCAACTACCTTGCACGAGCTTGATTTTTCCGAAGAAGATATAGATACGCTTGTAAACATTGTTGTTGCGGCAAAAGGGGATCCGTTTGGCGTGTTCAAACCTTTATCTGCACAAGATGCTAAAGCGATTTATCTTTCAGCTTTGTAATAGGGAGCTTGCCTGGTATTTTGCGGGATAAAAAGCTTAAACGTTGTTGTACCGTGCTCGCTTGTGGCGTTGATAGTTCCGCCATGGGCGAGCATTATTTCTTTTGCGATTGCCAATCCAAGTCCGGCACCTCCCTGTTTGGAGCTGCGTGAGCTATCTTCTCGGAAAAACTTTTCAAAAATGCTCTCGAGGTGTGCAGGAGATATTTCTTTGCCTGTATCTTGGATAGAAAGCACTATTCCTTTAGGAGTGGGGTTTGCCTCGAAGGCAATCGTAGTGTTTTCGTCGGCGTAAGCAAGGGCGTTGCGCATCACATTTGATACGGCGCGGGCCAACTTGTTGGGGTCGGCAAAGATGGTGGTATCTTGGGGTGTTTTTACCTCGATAGTAAGGTTGTTTCGCTGTGCTTCAGGATAAAATTCATCAGCAATTTGGTTGCAGAATACTGCAACATTCATCGTTTCTCGCTCGATTGGGATGGACTGAAGGTTGTAGCGAGTGATTTCGAAAAACTCATCAATAAGATCCTCGAGATGTTCTGCCTTTTCAAAGACGATAGAGGCATAGTGGGTTCGTTGCTTCTCGGGAAGATCGGGTACTTCTTTGAGGAGGGATACATATCCCAAAATAGAGGTAAGAGGTGTTTTAATATCGTGCGCTAGATATGCGACGAGCTCGTTTTTTCGTTGTTCTTCGCGCTTGGCGTGTTCTTCTGCTTCCCGAGCATGTGCTTTTATTTCGTTGAGTTCGCCTCGGACGATAGATAGATCATCGGGCAACGCAACGCTTGCCTCTTTGTCGGTGATCATCTGTGCAACCGAAGAGGAAAGAATATCAAAGTATTCAAGGGATTTATTAAGTGAAGTAAAGGCGATAAACCCAACTCCAATGAAATACAAACATAATATGCAAGGGATTTTAAACGACTTGATAATAAAGTAGGTACTTAAGTCGCGCACTGCATACTGGATAGATCCATCCGATGCGGTACCGTGATAGACATCAAGATTTGTAAGATCGTCTGCCGAAGTTGATTCCAGCATTGCGTCGTATTCTTCGGGAGTGTAATACGTCCAATGCGAGGTAGCGTCAGCGATGTAATTGGCAATATCGGGAATTACAAACGCATTTGCCCACAGCAATAACACGGCGAATCCAACCGTGTAAAGCGCTAGGTAGAGCATCGTCTTTCGAAAAATAATACCCCTTAGTACTTTTGCCTGCGGGCTTTTTGGTGTTTTCATGCGCGCTCGTTTCTTGTTTCTATCTTGTAGCCTACGCCCCATGCGGTCTCTATGTAGTTTTCTGAGCTGTCGATTTCGGCAAGTTTTTTACGCAGGTGACGAATATGGACCATGATCGTGTTTGCATCCGAAGCGTTATAAGGGCTTTGCCATACCGTTTCAAAAAGTTCCTGAGTAGACACAGGGCTTCCTTGCGCTTTTAGAAGCATTTCCAATATGGCAAATTCCTTTGGGGTGAGATGGAGAAGCTCATCATGGAGGCTTGCTTCATGCGATTGAGTGTCGAGGGTAATCCCGCGTGTGGCAAGAACTGTCTGGGATGGAACAGGAGTTTCAAGTTTTGCCCTTCTGAGGCGCGCTTTAACTCGTGCAACCAGTTCACGGGACTTAAAAGGCTTGGACACGTAATCGTCTGCGCCGAGCATGAAACCTACTACTTTGTCGGTTTCTTCATCTTTAGCGGAGAGAAAAATCAGAGGAATAGAAGTTTGCTTGCGCAGCTCTTGACAAAGGGTAAATCCGTCCATTCCGGGCATCATAATATCAAGAATTGCCAGGTCAAAATGGTGCTTTGGAAAAAGGGCGAGCGCCTCTTTTCCCGATAAGCACACGGTTGTTTTCAGGCCTTCAGCTTCTAAAAGAGTGCTTAGTAATTCAGCAATTGCTTTTTCGTCATCGACAATGAGTATATGTGCTGCAGTATCCATGGAACACATTCTATCTATTACGGTATTAAAGAGGCTCAAAGAGTGCATTTCTTAAGGAAAACTTAAGCGTTCTTAAGGGATTCGTTGCTTCACCTCAAGAGACTTTTAAGGCGAGCCCATTCTATCGTTTTCATAGTGAAAATCCCCACGAGATAGGACGTAACGGTGGAAAGATATGGTGAATATGATGCAACGCAGTATACGCGCTCTTTGCACTCTTTCGGCAACGGCTATCGGACGGAAAATGAGTACAGCTCTTTTTCTTCTGGATCGGTACCGTATAGGGAGACTGCTCATCAAGATGCTGCTTTTGTGTATAGGGCAGATACTTATTGTTCACCCTCTTATCAAAACAGTACTGCTGATCGTGCTCGATATGTTGCGCCAAGTAGTTTGCGGATAAAAAAGCAAAAGTCTCGCCGTAAGCGAAGAGTAGTAAAAATT
>USIG01000044.1 GCA_900554685.1 uncultured Cryptobacterium sp. | reverse complement strand
CGAATATGCATGCAGGAGGAGCTTCCAAATTTTATGTCCTGCTCATATCGTCTTTCTATTCCTAATAAATCCAATAATTCTTGAGGGACAAGACCCTGTATAAGATCAATAGGACGTGCTCCTGCTTGCTTAGGGGACGGATACGAGTTGATGTGGCTAGTAATAGTGGCACAGTCCCAAGCGCTTAGCGCATCGAAGTCACTTCGCCCTTTAGGGAGTATCCTTCTGAGCTGTTCATGATTCCTCTCGCATTGTGCTTTTTGGTTCGATTTCATAGGATCGCAGAAGTAAACACGACAGCGCTTCTTGTCAGGCTCTAAGTATGAGCGCTCCATTCCTTCAAAGTTATTAAACTCACTACCACGATCAGCTAGTATCACTTCAAAGATACGCTTAAATGCCTCTCGTGAATCAAGGTAGCGCTCCAGCATGTCAAAGATGCCCACAACCCCATCTGGTGTTCCGTGCTTCTTTTTGAAATAGAACTGAAAGGAGCGTGCTACGAGCATCAAAGATAAAAGATCGTAGTTATTCTCTTGAAAGCCTTGCACTGAGTCGGCTTGAACAACCCGTGCCTGGAAGTCCTTATACTCATGAGCTGATCTATCGATATGCTCTCTTTTAGCAACTGACTTTTTCCGCAGCTTATAACGAACCTTTCTTGGAAGTTCAATATTAGGAGTAGAGAAAAGTCCTTTTTCTTGATAGTTATAGGCGCTTCTAAGTCCTATAGGAAGCTCGCTTGAGTGTTCTCTCCAGATAGCTTCATAGCTTTGCCCTTGCTTGATCAAAGGGGTTATGAGCTTATCCATCGCTACGAGCTCTTCTTGAGTTACGGCTATGCCGCTTCTTGTTGAGCTTAGACGGTTGCGATAGTTCTGGTCAGCCTCATAGGCGCTATAGCTTGCCTTCTGGTAGTTGCAGCCTGAGCGCTTCTTACAATTGGCAGGACAGATATAGGGCCACTTCTGTGTCTGAGGACATACCTTACGCATGAAATCAGAACAGTAATAAATGCATTGTTTGGTTCTGCATTGCTTGCAAAGAGTAAATAAGGAAAAGCACGAAGAACAAGCACTGCCCACTTTATCGCACTCGCTAACATGCACGCATCGATGCGAGAGTTTTGTTGGCTTGTTTGACTTCTTTTCTCTTAGAGTACGGTTAGTTTTAACTTCTCGAGTGATCGTTGAAGGACTTACTCCTAGACGCTTTGCTATAGTCCTTGCACTGTCGTTATTCAAAAGTCCCGCCTCTATTACTTCACGTTGTTCTTTGGTGAGGTGCTTTCTGCTTGGATTAGACACTGTGGCCTCCCTTCCACCCAAGGAAAGCTGCGTGAAGTATATAAGGATAGAAAAGAATTGTCCTCTGTTTCCGGCAGACCTTACGGTCTACACGCAAACAGAGGACTCAAAGAAACCTTGCAAAACTTACTGCAACACTGTTGCATTTTGAAATTCATTTAACGAAAATTCTTTCCCTGCCCGCAAAACCACTTTTTCAAATGCGCGTTTGGTCTTATTTATGACACCAAACACTCCTATCGCACCCTTTATTCAGCCCTTAAACGAAAGATTATTTTCATCTTTATCTGAGGCGCTATCGTGAATGTATACAGACAACAAAAGAAATAAGCGGGAAAACCTCCAGGCTGCGCACTACAACACCATTCGCTTTTTGCAGCCCGCAAAGCAAACCTTGCTTTTCCCTGCAGCTATCTTAGAGCGTCTGTAGTTATTTGTACGTAACGATAAGGGAAGCCATGAGAATTGCTGTAGCAAGTGAAGGTTTGGATGTATGCAGCCATTTTAGCTGCTGCACCAACTTTAATTACTACAAAATAGAAAATGGTGAAATGGTTGATTCGCGCAATCTTCCCAGCCAAGGCCATCTCTGCGGTTCTCAAGCTAACTTTTTACGACAGATTGATGTCAAAATCCTGCTTTGCGGTTCAATCTCAAAAAAAGAAATCGAAAGTATGGAAAATGCTGGCATCAAAGTGGTTTCAGGGATGTCGGGCCGCGCCTTTGACGTGGTAGAAAACTATCTCAAAAACAATCCTCATGAAGTTGCTGCTTGCGTATAATTTCTTGCAGGCTTACTTGCCCTCAACGCCAAAAACTTCTTTAAACGTTTTTTCAGTCGCAAGCTTGATACCACGCTGACGCAGAAGTGCAGCCGCTACCCCATCGCCAGGTACAAGCGTTTGGGAAAAGGTTCCATCATAGATAAGATCCACCCCGCATGAAGGACTTTTCGCCTTTAAGATGGCATGAGTGCATCCTTTTTCGCACGCACGCTCGCAGGCAATGCGTGCCCCCTCTTCAAACTCTTTCGTGTGGTCGTTGCCCTCTTCATCACACACCGTGCGCATTTTCTTGTGCATTTGAATTTCATGAGCAGGGTGAGGAATAGAAAGTCCGCCCATCACTTCAGGACATATACGAACAATTTTGCCATCGTAGTCTTGAAGAAATTGAATGACCTCTTCGTTGGGCTTTGATCCCCCATCGTAGCGACACGGCACGCCAAGCAAACAAGCGCTTACTGCAATGTTGCCCATCATGAATAAAACGCTCCTTTTCACGCTTAGTCTCTAAACAGCCTTCATCCAAAAATGAGGGTTTAATGGCCTCTTTGGGGCCTATAACCCGAAAATGAGAACACAGAGAATGGAGACCTATACAAAAAGGCCGCTTGTACAAGCGGCCTTTGAATTTATGGTGGAGCATAGGGGGATCGAACCCCTGACCTCATGGCTGCCAGCCATGCGCTCTCCCAGCTGAGCTAATGCCCCGTAGTGCGTTGATTAGAATACCGTCATCGGGAAGTGCGGTCAAGAGGTAATTTGCCTTACCGGAGACGAATACCCTCATCGCTCATAGATATCACACAACAAGCCCTTCAATACGAACAGACCAAAGCGCTGTTTACAAAGAGCGAGGCCCTGTTTGCAAGCTAAATAACAGGAACGGGAGTACCCTGTCCATCAATTTTCACCGATGCGTAGAAGGTTGCCTCATCAAACACATCGCGGATCGAACGGCCCCCTTCCATGAAAGGCACGTCAACAAATTCGCGGACCGAAGCTACCAGTTCACTACAGTCCACAAAATGGCCTTTTTCGTTCAATTCGTTGGTGTTTTGAGCACGCCAATAAATATCATTGGCATCAGTCAGATAATACGTCACTTCAGACCACTGCATATAAGCAGAGTGGTTTTGCATAAGGTAGTGAATCAACTCATCGATGTTGGACACTTCCAAAGCTTCGTCCGACTGCCTTCCCATAATGCCTCCTTTATAGATTGATATTGCTACGCCATCGGCTTTTATATCGTAAGTCGTGGCGCTACCCCACTCTTTGTGCGTTGCTGCTGAAATTACGCCACTGATGCAGGCTTTAACTTAGCTTTGTCTGGTTATGGCCACGCACGCAACAGCGCATTATCAGTGTAGCAAGACTTAATTCTTACAGTTAGGATCTTTTCGTTTTACGCGAAGAATATCGCGCGGTTTTAGTGCAATTGAACTCGTAAAGACATATAACCCCATCGCCTTGCGCGCAGTGTCAGTAGGAACCTCTGCATAGGAGTCCAACTCTTCAAAGCCCTGATTCTCAAGATCATAGCCAAACACCTCAAAAAGATCAGCGACTTCAAGAACGCGAATGGGCTCATGAGGACTGAGAACTTCCAGCTCATCTCCCTGATAAAACCGATTGCGACATTTTGCCCAAACACGCCACGTGCCGTCTTCGTTTGGGAGTACGCGCACAACTTCTCCTACCCAATCGTAGAGCTGCTGATACATATCGGCATCGGTTGATTGTTGGGCATCTCCAAAGAAAAAGCCCGTTGAATAGGGACGATGAGAAATAGTGTCGAGCTCACGTTCCCAAAGCGCTGGATCTTGCCCATCAAGCACATGACGATACGCATTAACGACCGTCGCGACATAAAAGGCCTTTTTTACGCGACCCTCGATCTTGATAGAGTCCACACCTGCCCGACGAAGGTCTTCTAGGTGAGCAAGCATGTTGAGATCTTTGGAGTTAAGAAGATAGGTACCAATCTCATCTTCTTCAATACCGAATTCCTGGTCAGGCCTGCTCGGTTCCTTGAGACGATATTCCCAGCGGCAAGGCTGCACGCACTCACCCTTATTCGCCGCACGACCAGTCATAAAATCGCTGATCAAGCAACGTCCCGAAACAGCCATACACATAGCGCCATGAACAAAGACCTCAATCTCTAGATCGTCAGGAATTGCTTGGCGCATTTGAGCAATTTCTTCGCACGACATCTCACGCGCGCAAACTATACGGCGAGCACCAAGTCGATACCACATCAGTGCCGCAGAAGCGTTCGAGACAGAAGCTTGCGTAGAAACATGAATGGTAAGTTCGGGAGCTACCTGCTGAACGACCGCCATCACGCCCAAATCACTGACAATTACCGAATCTGCCTGAGCATCACGTATCGCCTCAACATAGCGAGGAAGCTCTTCAAGATCAGAATCGTGAGCAAAAGCATTACAGGTCACATACACCCGCGCTCCTGCATCATGAGCAAGCTTAACTGCCCGGGGAAGTTCTTCAAGAGAAAAATTGCCTGCACGAGAGCGCAGGCCAAATTTATCGCAAGCCAAATACACCGCATCCGCTCCAAAATGCAGCGCATAGAATAGTTGCTCCCACCCTCCGGCAGGAGCAAGCAATTCCATTGGTCGTAACTGAGTATCCGATGATGATTCTTTATGCACTGTCAGCTACTCCACTCATGTCTTTTACTCGGATCATGTACTAGATCATTTACTAAGGTGCAGCACTGAGATCATCTGTCAAAGTGCTACACCTATCATTTACAAAAACGATACGTGCTTCTTGAAACGATGCAAAAACGAAAGAGCCTCAGCAACCGCCGTAATCGAAACGTCATTCTTCTCGCCCGTTTCACGACGCTTGATCTCAACCTTGCCCTCAGCAACGCCACGCTTGCCTACCACAATCTGAACAGGCCAGCCAATAAGGTCAGCATCAGCGAATTTAACACCTGGACGTTCGTTGCGATCATCCAAGGCAACTTCAAGTCCTTCAGCAGCAAGACTTTCCGCAATTTTTTCTGCAACAGGATAAACCGTATCATCCCCTACCGTAAGAGGAATAACGCATACATGAGCAGGCGCAACCGAAAGAGGCCAAATAATGCCATGCTCGTCATTGTGCTGTTCTACAATCGCAGCAAGGGAGCGAGAAACGCCTACGCCATAGCATCCCATCAAGAATGGTTGATCGGTGCCATCTTCTGCGGAATATACCGCACCCATTGCGCGCGAATACTTGTCGCCAAGCTGGAATACCTGAGACACCTCAATGCCACGAGCACCCTGCAAGGTAGCACCGCAATGAGGCCAGGAGCAACCACCGACAGATCAGCCCAAGCATCAACCATAAAATCAACACCCTGCTGTGCTCCTACAAAGTGGTATCCATCCTCGTTTGCGCCAACGACCCAGCGTTCGATAGCCTTTAAGCTCGAATCGGCGATAACCTTAATACCAGCAGGCAGGTTCTTAGGACCAATTGAGCCCTTGGGAAGCTGTGCGGCCTTGATTTCTTCATCACTGAGCAATTCAAAGCCCTCAACTGCACGCTGTGCTTTGATTTCATTCAGTTCGTGATCACCGGGAATAAACAGCGCCACTACCTTGCCATCAGCATCTTTGCCTACCATGGCTTTAACGGTAGCGCTTTCATCGATGTGCAAGAACTCAGCAAGAGCTGCAATAGTGGTAACACCTGGTGTGGCAATCTTCTCACACGCATCAACCTTGTATTCGCTTGGATGAGCAATACAAGCACCCGCTTCAGTGTTGGCAGCAAAATCGCAATCGGGGCAATAGACCAACTCCGCTTCACCAGCATCAGCCAAAGCCATAAACTCGCAGGTAACGCTACCGCCAATCTGGCCAGAATCAGCTTCTACGGGACGATAGTCAAGACCCAAGCGCTCGCAGATCCTGCCATAGGCCTTATACATTTCGTCATAGGTCTCCTGCAAAGATTCCTGACTTGCATGGAAGCTGTATGCGTCTTTCATAATGAATTCACGACTGCGCAGCAAGCCAAAACGAGGACGAATTTCATCACGGAACTTTGACTGAATTTGATAAAGGGTCAAAGGAAGCTGACGGTATGAGCGCAATTCGCTGCGAACAATTGCCGTAATCAGTTCTTCATGAGTAGGACCAAGGCAGAACTCACGATCGTGACGATCGTGAAGACGCATCAATTCAGGACCATAGTCGTTCCAACGGCCGCTTTCGTGCCACAATTCACCAGGCTGCAACGCAGGCATCAGCATCTCACGTGCGCCTGTTGCATCCATTTCCTCGCGAACGATTCGCTCGATCTTTGCCAAAACCTTCATTCCAAGTGGCAAATAGGTATATACCCCTGAAGTAACTTTTCTGATCATGCCTGCGCGAACCAGCAAGCGATGACTTGCTATTTCAGCATCGGTAGGATCTTCCTTCAACGTAGGAGCATATTGCTCACTCAAACGCATAATTTCAGTCATAGTCTTCCTATCTCTTCCATAAGCACATCAACGATAGCCGCCTCTTCGACCTTTCGCAAGGTTTTTCCGCGCGCAAAAATTACTCCCGAGCCTTTTCCACAAGCAACACCAATATCGGCATCCGCTGCTTCACCTGGCCCATTTACCACACAGCCCATTACCGCCACCTGTAAGGGACGATGAACTGTTTTAAGTCTTTGTTCAACTTCTTTTGCAATCGCAATTAAGTCTACCTGACAACGACCGCACGTAGGACAACTTACCAATTCTGGATCACGACGCCGCAACCCAAGAGCAGAAAGCAACGTCCAACAAGCTCGAACTTCTTCGACAGGATCGTCGGTTAGTGAGATACGCATGGTATCCCCTATGCCCTGCTCAAGCAAAATACCTAATCCGCACGATGATTTTACAAGACCTTGAAAAAGAGTACCCGCTTCTGTAACCCCAATATGCAAAGGAACATGAGGCAAGGTTTTTGAAAGTAAGCGATACGCTGCAACCGTAGTAGAAACATCGTGTGCCTTAGCAGAAACAACCAAATCGTAGAACCCTTGACTCTCGCAAAATTCTACGTAGCCTCGAGCCGATTCGGCAAGCTTTTCGGGAAGGGTTAAATCGTCTCGTGCCGCAAGATCTTCATCAAGCGAGCCTGCATTGACCCCAATACGAATAGGAATCTGTGCCTGGCGTGCTGCTTCCAAAACGGGAATGCACGCCTCAAGTCCACCGATATTGCCTGGGTTGATGCGCAACTTTGCCGCACCTCGTTTTGCCGCTTCAATGGCAATTTCAGCACTGAAATGAATATCGGCAATCACTGGCAAAGCCGACTTGGCACAAATTTTTTCAAAGTTATCTAAATCGCGTTTGTGCGGAATTGCAATGCGAACTAATTCACAGCCTGCCTCGGCCAAACGTTCAATCTGCTCAAGGTTACCCTGGACATCATCAAGTGAAAGATTAAGCATGGATTGAACCACGCAAGGTGCGCCACCACCAAGGGCAACACCGCCTACGTGCACCTGGCGAGTGCTCAGACAAGGTTTTTCTTGTATGGTGTTTTGTATGGTGCCTTTTGAATCTGGCATAAGCTAGCCCCAATTCCCTAACACAAAGCGTTGTACGTCTTGATTAAGCATAACAACAAAAAGCCCCATAAACAGAGCTAAACCTGCCATTGACATATAGCCCAAAGCACGCACCGATACGACTTTGCGCGATATTTTCTGGAACACCTCAACAACAAAGCGTCCCCCATCAAGAGGAGGAATAGGAAGCATATTCATAAAACCAAGAGAAGCAGATATTACCGCGGAAAAGAAAAGGAAATCCTGAAATCCCGCCTCAAAGGCATCCTTGGAAAGAACCGCAATTCCCACAATAGAAGTTGATTGAGAGAGAGTTTGAGCCGCCGTTGCAGGATTGAACAACGACGCAATAGCCGCTAAAACCATGCCCAGATAATTTATTCCCATAGAAATTGCATCCCAGGGAGCCCAGTTATAGTGAAACACTTCACCGGTTGTGGTGTTTTGCAAATCGAGCCCCATAAGGGAATAGACCACAATAAAGGCAAAGAAAACCCAAAGAAGGTTCATCAAAGGACCCGCCAGTAAAATAACGCAGCGCTTCCAGAACGGAAGACTTGCATACTGGCATGATTGTTCTTTTTCGAAAAACGACCGAAGATCAGCAATCGGACGCGGCTGTCCTTCTTTAAAGGTGCCCTTCGCTGGTGTTCTGTAGACGTTGTATTTGTCTTTGCGCTTAGGACGCTTAATTGAACCCCAGTCGGACAGTTCCTCTAAAAGCTCATAGGCCTCATCGTCTGACAAGCACAAATCGTGGGCAACATCTTCGCTATACACTTCACCTTTGCGGTAGACATACCCCAACACACGCTTAAGATGAGGGCTTCCACTAGCAGGAGACATACCGCACACATTGGCATATCCGCCTAGAGGTACGCAGGTAATCCCAAATCGAGTATCGCCTTTAGTAAAACCAATCGAAGGACCAGGAAATCCAATCATGAACTCGGTAACGCGAACACCAAAAAGTCGCGCTGCAAGAAAGTGGCCTCCTTCGTGAATGAACACCAAAAAGCCCAACACGATGGTTGCCGCTATGATCATGATAAGAATATCCATACAAATCACTTATGCAACACTGAGCGCGCATACGAGCGTGCCCAAGCGTCAACCTCCAATAACTGATCAATGCTTTCAACTGATTCTACCGTGCAGGCATTCATGGTCGCTTCCACAACATCAGCAATACCTAAATAAGAACAGCGTTCCTCCAAAAATGCCGCAACGGCAACTTCGTTTGCCGCATTCATAGCGCAAGGAAGCGTTCCTCCCGTAGAGCCCGCAATACGAGCAAGGGCTAAGCAGCGAAATGTTTCAGTATCCGGCGCTTCAAATTCAAGCGTTCCGAGCGTACGAAAATCTAAAGGCTCTACCGGAGCAGACCAACGCTCAGGGTAGCTTAGGGCAAACTGAATCGGGATGCGCATATCAGTCGTACCCAAATGGGCTTTCACGCTGCCGTCAGTAAATTCCACCATCGAATGAATAGCGCTTTGAGGTTGCACCACCACTTCGATTTTTTCATACGGCATTGCAAAGAGATGATGAGCCTCGATTACCTCAAGACCTTTATTCATCAACGTAGACGAATCGATGGTAATTTTTGCGCCCATATTCCAGGTAGGATGATGAAGCGCCTGGGCGGGAGTTACCTGCGCTAGGTCTGCACGCTTTTTTCCGCGGAAAGGACCACCGGAAGCAGTAACCCACAATTTAGCCACTTCTTTGGGGTTTTCCCCTAACAGGCACTGATAAATTGCACCATGCTCGGAATCGATAGGCATCAAATCGCCCGGTTTCTGGGCAAGCGGCATAATAAGGTCGCCACCGACTACGAGCGATTCTTTATTCGCAAGGGCAAGCACCTTACCTGCCTGCAAAGTTTCATAACTTGCACGAAGGCCTGCTGCTCCCACTAGAGCATTTACCACAATGTCAGCCTCAGGGATTCGGCAAAGATTCACTACCGCATCAGGGCCCTGCGAAAACGATCCACCACTTGCTGAAGTTCTACTTGCTTTTTCAACCTGTTCGGAAAGCTCTTCAAGGACATCCCCAGAGGCATGGTTGCGGACACCGAGGGCAATATGAGCCACATTGAATTCCCGTGCTTGAGCAAGCAGCTCCTTGGCACGTGTACCTGCCGCAAGGCCAATCACTTCAAGTTTATCGGGATGACGACGTACCACATCAAGAGTTTGCACACCAATAGAACCCGTTGACCCCAACACCACCACACGGCGTTTGGTCGAAACCATATGAGAGGAACAAGAATCGCAAGGATTTTCTTTAGAAGACATAAGGAACACAGCCTCCTAGAACAAGCATAATTGCACCGGATAAGGTGACAAGAAATTGCGAATCGCAGCGATCAAGCAAGCCACCATGACCCGGCATGATAGTGCCTGAATCCTTAAAGCCAGAATTACGTTTGATGCGGCTTTCTACCAAATCGCCCAAAACGCCTGCCAACCCGTTGATAAGACCAAACACCAACGCAAGTGGAATTGACATCGAAACGCCCGGGATAAAGGAAAGCGAACACCACACAATCATGGCAAAAATCAGACCAGCAATAAAACCTTCCCAGCTTTTATTGGGAGAAATATGAGGAGCCAGCTTATGTTTGCCTATCGAAGAACCAACAAGATAGGCAAACGCATCACTTCCCCATACGCTTATAAACAAGCCCAAAACGAGCACGGCTCCCCATGGGTCAGGCAGCGATTCACGAAGCAAAATGGCAGCAGACATGATAAGGCCAGTATAAACAGCACCAAAAAGACTGATTGCCACGTCACTAATTCGTGCGGGCTGCCAAAAGACATACCAGACCAGAAGCACCAGCACATACACGGCAAGGGCAACACAGACGCCTATTATTCCGGTAAGCCACATGACAAAGGGGAAAATAGCTGCAGCACAAACCCCCAAAAGCTCGTTGGGAAGCTTTGCGTCAGCACGAAGCATGTAATAAAACTCGTTTGCGCAAATAGCGCTGAGCAGCGAAAGGTACAGTGCAGTCGTAATATCAGAAGCAAGAACACAAACAACCGTAAGCAAAATATAGACCGCACCTGTTGCGGTACGAACTACTAAATTACTTGGATGTGCCACCTTAGTAGGAAGCTTTTTTACAACCGCCTTGCGCGCTTTTGTTGTTTTGCGCTCCCACTGCTGCTCATCTGAGTGAGTGATGGTTTGTGATTCGGTTGTTAAGTGTTCCTGATCCAAGGCAGCAGAAGTAGAACGTGCCTGATCACGTAAAAATGGCTTACGTACTCGAACCTTTGTCATGCTAGAGCGCTCCAAATCGACGATCACGCGACTGATACTCAAGCAACGCTTTCAAAAAATCGTAGCGATTGAAATCAGGCCACAATACATCGGTACAAACAAATTCTGTATACGCAATTTGCCAGAGCAAGAAATTAGAAACGCGCATTTCACCTGAGGTACGAATAAGAAGATCGGGATCGGGAATATCGGCGGTATACAAGCTCTGTTCAAAAATATCTTCGGTAAGTTTAGGCAAATCTGAAAAAGTTGCTCCCGCCTCAAGCGCGCGTTGCACACAGCTGTTCACCGCACGAAGGATTTCTTGGCGCGAACCATAATTAACCGCAACCACCAAAGTCATGCCGTCGTTATTCTTTGTTTTTTCCCAAGCCTCCTCAAAAGCTAAACGCGTCTCATCTGGCAAAAGAGAAAGATCGCCAATGGTGCGCACACGAACATGCTCTTCATGAAGGCCATCGACCTCTGCAAGCATCGTTTTAGCAAACAGTTCCATGAGCCCCGTTACTTCATCTTCGGGGCGCTTCCAGTTTTCGGTTGAAAACGAATAGATCGTCAAGTAATCAACACCAAGGTCATTGGCGCAGCGAATAGTTTCACGTACCGCTTCGATGCCAGCCTTGTGACCACGAAGGCGATTAAGGGCGCGCTTTTTTGCCCAACGACCGTTGCCGTCCATAATGACGGCAACATGACGAGGGATAGTATTTTGATTGAGGGCTCCTGGATCTACGTCTTGCGGCGGATCAGGAAATATGTAATCAAGAGGTTTTCGCATCTATATCATGCCTCCAACACCTAGATTGACATAAGCTCCTTTTCCTTTGCAGCAAGATGCT
>USIG01000043.1 GCA_900554685.1 uncultured Cryptobacterium sp. | reverse complement strand
TGGAGATTTCCCAGGAAATGCGCGGGCAGCTCTTTTCCTCCCTGTCCGGGGGAGAAAAGACCCGGGTGAACCTGGCCCGGCTGATCCTGGAGGATACGGACATACTCCTGCTGGACGAGCCCACTAACCATCTAGATATCCACTCAATTGAAGCCCTTGAAAATGCTCTGGCAACCTTTCCTGGTGCTCTGGTACTGATAAGCCACGATACGGCTTTTCGGAAAGCCACCACAAATGAAGCAATAACGATCGACAAAGTATAATAAGCTCAATAACGTTTAAACAAGCACCCAACAAAACAACCATCAGCCCTTTTGCCCTGAATAAGGTGCTCTAAAAAAAATACAGCAACCGTATCAGGGCATCATTGGGATAAGGAGTGACTATGGATACCACTGCTCAAAATCAACTTCCCAACGGTTTTCAGCCTGCTTATCTTCATGAGCTTCCTGCTTTTCTTTGCGGTAACGCGCAAAACGAAAAAGCCGGAACTGGCTGCACTGTTATCGTTGCCCCTTCCGGTGCTGTCACAGGTGTTGATGTACGCGGTGGTGGTCCCGCAACGCGTGAAACCGATCTCTTAAAACCAGAAAATTTGGCTGAATCCATTCACGCAGTGGTTCTTTCAGGTGGGAGCGCCTTTGGTCTCGCCGCTTCAACCGGCGTAATGGAAGAACTTGCCAAACGAAAGATCGGCTTCGAGCTATGCGGGGCCTATATCCCCCTTGTTTCTGGAGCCTGTCTCTTTGATTTGCCTTACGGGGAAAATACCTACCCGCATCCAGAAATGGGCGCAAAAGCAACTCAAGCTGCGTTTGATCACAAACCGTTTCTCGAAGGAAACGTAGGAGCAGGCTGCGGTGCAACAGTAGGTAAAATGCTCGATCCTCAACAAGCCATGAAATCAGGTCTGGGCATCTTTGGTCTTAAAGTTGCATCACAAACACCAGGAAAAAATCTTATCTGCATTGCCATTGTCGCCGTTAACGCTTTGGGAACCGTTTGTTTGCCTGATGGTACCCCGCTTGCAGGACATCGGGATAAGAACAACACCGTTATGAATCCCCTTGATCCCGTTCTCCTTTCCATGACCCCACAAGGCACATCTTCACACAAACCCAATCAGGACACTTCCCTAACAGACAAACAGGACAAAAAGCCCCGTTCGCCTGAAAACAGCTTGTGCACTAATACCACTATCGGTGTAGTTCTTACTAATGTAACCATTACAAAAGCCCAAGCACAAAAGATAAGCACTATCACCCATGATGCGTATGCCCGCACCATTAAGCCAGTTCATACGTCCGCCGATGGAGACACCATATTCACAATGGCTTCTGGAGAAGTTGAAGCACCTTTTGACTTAGTGGGTATCCTAGCTACCGAAGCTATGCAAGGAGCTATTTTGCGCGCTGTCACACAAACAAAAGGAGCATTGGGATTACCGGCAGTATGCGATCTGGATGTGCCAAACGATCTGCGCAGCTGAAGAAGCGTCCCTACCTCGATTTACGCAGCGGGAGAAGCTGGAGAAGCTTGTGCTCCTACAACGAACTTCGTTTGAGCAGGATCCACAATCGCTTGCTCCATAATGATCTCTCCAATTGAGTCAGCCTTAATACATCCGCTGAGGGGATTTTTCACACTTACAATATGGCTCTTAACTTCAGCGTTCACTTCGCTGCGCTCAAAGGCTAAATCACAGTCTTCCATCGTGCAATCCTCAAGAACAAGGCCCTTACAGTAGCAAAACGGCTGCGTGCCCTTAATGTGACAACGTACCAAATGAAGATTTTCGGAATACCAAGCCAGATATTCTCCCTCAAGAACACTGTCATACACAGTCACATTTTTGGTATGCCAAAATGCATCTTTGGTCTTGAAGTGAGAGTTATGAATTTCCATATCCTGAACATACTGGAAAGAATACTTTGCAGTCATATCCAGCGAATCAACAAAGACCTTCTCGCATTCAAAGAAGGGATACTCCGAGACCAGCGAGCAATTCTTTATACTTAAATCGCGGCAGCGCCAAGCAAATTCCGAAGAGTTTATCGTGCATGAATCAAGACTGGTTTCATCGCATTCACGAAGAGCTTTTATTCCTCCTAAGGTGCTGTGCAGAATTTCAACTTTCCGATCGTACCAAAGTGCAGCACGACACGTGTCGGTCATTGTGCAGTGGTCAATTGTAGCCCCAGAAACGTGCCATAAAGGATAGCGAAGACGCAAATCGCACTGATCTAATTTAATATTCGATGTTTCCTTTAAAGCAGATTCGCCATCTGCTGGTCCATCAAATTCGCAATGCTCAATTACGGCATTTTTTATCCCATAAAGCGCACGTTCTTCATCAAAGCTTTGACCTTCAATGACCTGCATAGTGTTGTCATATGACGAGCTGTTCATTATGCACTTCCTTCGATTCGAGACATATAAGAAAACATGTCATGTAGTGATAAAGTTAGGTGACATATCGTTTCTTATATAATACTCAGAAGAAAATGGCATAACAAATGCTTTATATACATAGGTAGTTATGCAGAATCTTTATAGCAGAGAAGCTTAGCGATTGGGTCTGCGAATCATACGTCGCTCGTACACCTCAAAATCAGGAGAGTGCAGTTCGTCCAAAAGTTCGAAACCAAGGTGCTCGTACATATGCTGTAAACGATCGGCATAGCATTCCAAATAGCAGTTCAGGCCATGATTGTCAGCAAACTCAAAAAAGGGTGTAAGAATCCTATGAAGTGCACCCGTTCCACGCGCATGGGGATCAACTGCCCATGCGTAAAAATAAATATGATCCTGCTCATTTTCCCGTTTACGAGCCCAATCAAAATCAGAGATCGGAAGCATCTTTTCAGCTTGTTTTTCTAATAGTGCTAACTCCTCAGCACTTGCAATCGCCGCTAAATGAGCATCTGCTTTCTCTTCCAATTCCGAATGAGTGGTTCCCTGCAATTCGCTATAAAGATATGCACCAGTAGCAGCAGAAATATCCGGTAAGGCATACACACCTTGATAGGGTGCGTGCGCACTTAAATCGTCAAGAAAAACAGCGTGCATAAGTTCTTCTTTGCGCTGTTGGGTAGTTCCTAGCTGATCAAGGGCACTTAACCAGGTAATAAACCAATTCTCTTCGAGAAAGCTGGTTCCCATCATATCTGCAGTCTTTTTTAATAAGTCCTTTTGATCAGGTGTTATGGTAATAAGCCCTGGCAAATTCATAGTGACATCCTTTAATTTACAGGTATTTTTGTCAGCGTCTGTTTCTGTTCCACAACTCCGCTGACATATAACTATTTCACCTTATATAATTCGTGCTCCAATCTATACAAGGCATAAAAAAGTACACCGGAAAACCAATCCCGGTGCACCTTATAACCTTGCTTAACAAGCCTTTGAAACCTTGTTCTTCACACCATCGTTTAACAAGCTTGTGCAAATACTTTTACGCACTACTCTATTCAGCTACAAAAGGAACTACATCCTTAACCGCTTCTGAGGCAGTGATGATTCTGTCGCCATTGTCGATGTCGATAAGCTGATAACGAGTATTGCCCATACCGAGTTCATGCATGTAAGAGAGCTGACGCAAACCGTGACGGCTTTCAATACGCTCAACCAGGTCTTTGTGATCTGCTTCCTGTAAGGCGTAAACCAAATCGACAGACGCAGTATCAATAGCACAAATATCGCACGAAGCTACGATACCCACATTTGGAGTAACAACCGGGGCAGCAGCAGTTCCCTCACAATCGCAAGAAACCGACATATTTCGGAGAACATTAACAAACGTAATGTGATCAGCAAAATGATCGACTACAGCCTTTGCAGACTCCATCATACGTTCCATAAATTCTTCTTCGGCAATGCTCCACATATCATCGGAAGAAGGAACTGTATGAATCATAGCCTTGCCGATGCGACCGTCAGCACAACCGATACCAATGTTCTTAGCTGAGCCACCAAAACCGCCCATAGCATGACCTTTAAAGTGGGTCAAAACAAATAAAGAATCGTAGTTGATGATGTTCTTTCCCATAGACATGTAGGTAAACCACTTGCCATTTTTCACTGGCAAATTGACAGTGCCTTGCTCATCCATGATATCAACAGGACAAAACGTCCAGCCATTTACTTGTAATGTTTCACGATGCTGTTCGGTGGTATAACGATCGCCTTCATAATAGGTATTCGTCTCAACGATAGTAGCATCAGGCAAATCATTCTTGATAAGCCCTTCTACCCAAGGACAAGGAATGATGTTGGGGCCATTCTTTTCGCCCGTATGCAATTTGATTGCCACTTTGCCGGTAATGTTGCTATTAACCCGTTCGTAAATTTTGCGCAAGCCTTCTGCGGATAAGTCGCGAGTAAAGTACACCACTGATTCCCCGCCAGTGCGCTCATTGTAGGGAATATACGTATCGCCGCCTGTACCATGAGTAATTACTTCAGCCATAAGAACCTCCCTTGCTCTGTATTTAGTTCTATTTTATCGAAATAAAGGAGATCATCTGCGCTTTTTGCTATGCAACCTCCGTATGGCTTGTATTGCACTTTATGCATAGTAGAAGCTATACAGGCACAATTACTCTCTTCACGGATTACATTGGTTGCAAGGCTGATATCCCTGGTTTATCAAGTCGCTTCGCAACCCACTAAATTCCTTTTTGTTTCGAGAGCTCATATCCTCTACCGAAGAACACGACGGCTCATGAAAACGCATCGAGCGAGTATTGAGAATATAGTCTCGCTCCTCTTCTTCTTGAATGGTTTGATGGGCAGAAGTTTCATCTTGAGTACTTACCGATGCATCAGAGGCATTGTTTCCGTAAACCTCAGAGGGAGAAACCCCCTGGCGAATATAACTTGCGCGATCATCTTCGTCGTTATCGCCTGTTTGGTAATCAATATCTACCCCGGGTTGTACGTTGTAACAAAAGATATTAAAGCTTACCCCTTCACCATTATCTTCAACAGAATATGCCTCCATATGAACGCCCCGTGCCACCAGTTCTTCTTCATAGTACAAAGGCGTTACACGGTAGAGAACATGATTGTTTGTTTCATCAACGTAATCATCGATCTCATCTTCAAAAGGCAGCATACCCTCTGTATTGAGATAACGAGTTCCGGTAATAAGATTTTCCTCGTTAGCATTTTCTCCAGTCAGTTGAAATCCCAGCAAATGGCAGCGATTGTATAAACTTTTTCCCTCAATAAAATCATAGGAAACGCTTTGCCATCCGCTCGGATGAACACTACTGATACTCTCCCGCTCTTCAGTAGGCATTGTCTCGTGGCCAACAAGCGCAAACGCCGTTCCGCAACGCCCCTCATAATCGAGAGGCGAATAGCTTTCAAACGGACTTGATTCCTTTTCTTCTTCAGAAAAAGTAGGCTCATTATTATCTACTTCGATATACGGCTCCCCTGAATATTCAGGAATAGCTTCAAGATACAATTCCCCATCGGTAGCAGTTTGCACTGAAGCATCTTTTGGCTGCTCTTGCGATTGCTGCTGACCATAATCAATTTGTTCGGCACATCCAGAAAAGCCAACAAGGGAAAAAGAAAGAACAAGAGCAAGAAGAAAAGACCAAGCGCTCACAAAACGACGAGTTTTCATAGGGTAGAAAATTGCCTTTCTCAAAGATATTTTTTGATCAGTGTTTCAAAAATAAGCCTAGCATAGAGCTCCTCTACACTAGGCCTATAATTAGTACACGCTTTGTCCGAAATACTTCTTAGCGAATAGTTGCATGAATTTCTTGCAGCGAGCGCACCTCAGAAGCTCCCTTTTCACGAGCTTCTTTTACTCCAAGTGCCGTCACATACGCTGCAGCCATAGTGGTCATATAAGGAATATGGTTCTTAATGGCAGACTTACGGATATAGCTATCATCTTCATGGCTTTCAGTGCTTGAAGCAGGCGTATTAACCACAAGAGCAATTTCGCCATTAGACAACGCATCGATGATATTGGGTCGACCTTCCTGCAGCTTATAAATAGGCTTTGCTTCTACCCCTTCACGATAAAGCAATTCATACGTTCCCTTTGTAGCCACAATATCAAACCCAGCAGCCCTAAATTCTTGCGCAACTTTAACGGCTTCGTCTTTATCGCGATCGCTCACGCTCATAAGAACTACTCCCTCAGAGGGGATAGCAGTTTGTGTTGCTTCCTGCGCTTTCAAGAACGCCTCTCCAACGGTTTCTGCGAGACCAAGAACTTCACCAGTCGAGCGCATTTCAGGCCCCAAAACAGGATCTACCTCAGGGAACATGTTGAACGGAAATACCGCTTCTTTTACCCCGTAATGAGCAAACACGCTTTCATGCAAGCTGTCTACCGGTGAAGGATGACCAGTGAATTCACGCGTTATGACATCGGTTGCAATCTGGACCATTTGGATATTGCAAACTTTCGAAACCAAAGGAACCGTACGCGAGGCTCGGGGGTTAGCCTCTAAAACATAAACCGTATCATTTTCAATAGCATACTGAATATTCATCAGGCCACACACATGCATTGCTTCTGCAATTTTACGGGTGTAGTCCTTGATGGTTTCAAGGTGCTTTTTATCAATGTTGATAGAAGGCAAAATGCAAGCTGAATCCCCCGAATGGATACCTGCGAGTTCGATATGCTCCATTACCGCAGGAACAAATGCATGAACACCATCACAAATTGCATCGGCCTCACATTCAAGAGCATGCTGTAAGAAACGATCGATCAGAATGGGACGATCAGGAGTAACACCAATTGCCGCTGCCATATAGCTGCGCAAGGCATCATCGTCATACACCACTTCCATACCTCGGCCGCCAAGAACATAGCTAGGACGAACCATGACAGGATATCCAATTTCGTGCGCCGTCTCAAGAGCATCCTCAACGGTTACCGCCATGCCTGCTTCTGGCATAGGAATACCAAGCGTGTCCATCACCTCGCGGAATCGGTCACGATCCTCCGCCAGATCGATAATCTCAGGACTGGTTCCTAAGATTTTTACCCCAGCACGCTCAAGCTGACTTGCCAAATTGAGAGGCGTTTGTCCACCGAACTGCGCAATAACACCCAAAGGCTTTTCTTTTTCGTAAATACTTAATACATCTTCGGCGGTCAACGGTTCGAAATACAGTTTATCGGAGGTGTCATAGTCAGTTGAGACCGTTTCAGGATTACAGTTGACAATAATAGTCTCGAACCCAAGCTTCTTTAGTGCAAGAGCCGCATGAACACAGCAGTAGTCAAATTCGATGCCCTGACCAATACGATTTGGGCCGCCGCCCAAAATCATAACCTTTCGGTTTTGGGATACCGTGGAATGATCAGGCGCATTATAGGTTGAATAGTAATATGCGCTGTCCTGGGTACCACTTACATGAACGCCTTCCCATGCCTCGGTAATACCAAGGCCAAGACGGTAAGCGCGAACATCATCTTCGGAAAGCGAAAGCAATTGCGCTAAATAGCGATCTGAGAAACCATCTTTTTTGGCGGTTTCGAATTGATCGGAAGGCAACTGTTTGCCAGGATTTTCAGAGGCATAGGCTAGAATCTGCTGCTCTTCATCTACCAGCTCTTTCATTTCCTGAATGAAATGGACCTTTATCTTGGTGAGCTCATGAAGCTGATCAACGGTTGCGCCTTTGCGCAGGGCCTCATACATAATAAACTGACGCTCAGAAGTAGGCGTATGCAGCATGCCAAGCAAATCGTCCAAGGACTTTTCATGGAAATCCTTCACAAACCCTAAACCGTAGCGATCTTTTTCCAGAGAACGAACAGCCTTTTGGAACGCCTCTTTGTAGGTTTTGCCGATAGACATAACCTCGCCCACTGCACGCATCTGGGTACCAAGTTTATCTTCGACACCTTTAAATTTCTCAAACGCCCAACGAGCAAACTTCAATACCACGTAGTCGCCACCCGGAACATACTTATCAAGAGTGCCGTGTTTTCCACAGGGAATTTCATCGAGTGTGATACCCGTTGCAAGCATTGCTGAAATAAAAGCAATAGGAAAACCTGTTGCTTTAGATGCCAGCGCAGACGAGCGGCTCGTACGTGGATTAATTTCAATGATGATGTCGCGATCGGTTAGCGGATCGTGTGCCCACTGCACATTGCAGCCGCCAATTACCTCAACCTTATCTACGATCTTGTAGCTTTTTTCTTGTAGACGATCAATTGTTTCTTGAGCGATGGTTTGCATCGGTGCTGCGCAGAACGAATCCCCGTGTGAACACCCATTGGATCAATGTTTTCAATGGTGCAGACAGTAATCATCTGACCCTTGGAGTCACGTACTACTTCAAATTCCAGCTCTTCCCAACCAAGAACGCTTTCTTCTACGAGTACCTCAGTTACCGGAGAAGCAGCAAGACCACGCGCAACAACCGTACGTAATTCATCCACGTTATATACCAGGCCGCCACCAGTGCCACCCATCGTATACGCAGGGCGCAAAACACAGGGGTAACCAAGACGAGAAGCAATCTCTACCGCTTCATCAACACTGTGAGAAACCTCAGAACGAGCCATTTCAATACCGAGTTCTGCCATGGTATCTTTAAACGCCTGGCGATCTTCACCGCGCTCAATAGCATCTACCTGGACGCCGATAACCTTGACTCCGTACTTATCTAATACCCCAAGGCTGGAAAGTTCAGCACATAAATTAAGAGCCGACTGACCTCCTAAATTTGGTAAAAGCGCATCGGGACGTTCTTTCGCGATAATCTCTTCAATACGTTTTGCATTAAGTGGCTCAATATAGGTAACGTCAGCGGTACCAGGATCGGTCATGATGGTGGCAGGATTGGAATTAACCAATACAATTTCGTAACCAAGCTGGCGTAGAGCTTTGCAAGCCTGAGTACCAGAATAGTCAAATTCGCAAGCCTGCCCAATAATAATAGGTCCTGATCCGATAATAAGAATCTTATGAACGTCGGTTCGCTTACCCATGCGACGGCCTTTCCTGATCAAAGTACGAACATTGCCTTAGATGGTATTGTAACCGTTTCGAAACAATAGCGTAGAGGCGCAAGCTACTTATCCGCCAGTCTGTCTGTGCTACACCGCCCACTGAGCACTTTCATGCACTCTGCAAGCAAGGAACACTCTTATTTGCTACACCGCCCACTGAGCACTTTCATTTTGTAAAGACACCATCCGCCTGAACAGACTTTGCTCGTTTTGCAACAACACTTCAGGAGCCCCTTGTTCAACAACACTACCCTCTTTCAGCACAACAATCTTGTCAGCATTCAAAACCGTGCGCATACGATGAGCGATAACAATAACGGTTTTTCCTGCAAGTAAACGACTGAGTGCCTCTTGCACCTGCGTTTCGTTTTCCACATCCAAGCTTGCCGTAGCCTCATCCAATAAAACAATAGGAGCATTCTTCAACAAAGCACGTGCGATAGAAATACGCTGACGTTCACCACCGGAAAGCTTTGTACCGTTTTCTCCAATAGGTGTGTCATACCCTTGAGGTAAGCGAAGGGCAAATTCGTCACAGTTTGCCGCACGAGCCGCCGCAAGCACTTCTTCATCTGTTGCATCACGCCTGCCGAGACGAATGTTTTCCATTGCCGTATTGTCGAAGAGCAATACCTCCTGAAACACAACCGCGTAGTCTCTCAAAAGAACCTCAGGATCGATGTCGCGAACGTCCACCCCGCCTACAAGAACACAACCTTCACTAGGATCCCAAAAACGGGCAGCTAATTTCGAACAGGTAGACTTGCCACTACCTGAAGGACCCACCAATGCGGTAACCTCGCCCTCACAAGCAGTGAAGCTTACTTTGTGAAGCACCTGTTCACCCTTATTTTTATCATACGCAAATGAAACGTCTCTCAATTCAACGGAATGCCCCTGTGGCTCAAACACCTCAGAGCCACTTGCCAAAGGCTCCTCATAAAAAGACTTCATTCTGTTTGCCGCTGTTTGTGCGCTGAAGAGTTCTGCTATCAGCATCATGGCTTGATCAAACGGTGCATAAATACGCGATACAACCAAAAGGAAGCAAAAGAGCACCATAAAACTGCAGCTTCCTTCAAGAATAAAACCTGCCCCGGCAACAATCGTACTTGCTAGTCCCAAGCGAAGAACAATTTGTGCCCCATTAACGCAAATGCCTGTTATGAGCTCACCTTTGATCGTTTGACGCTCGGAAGCATCAATATCGCGTTTGATACCATCTACATAACGCGCTATCTGGTTGGTAGCACGTACTTCTCGGACACATTCCAGCGCCTCTTGAATATCATCTGATACCTGCAGATTTTTTAAACGAATAGCACGCATAATAGGCGCCAAAAACTTCCGACTTGCAAAAAGCAAAGCGAAGGCAACAGGCGCGCTCCAAAGAGCCGCTAGAGCAAGGCGCCAATCAAAGATGAAAAGACCGATTGCCGCAATACCCAACGTTACATATGCGCCATATAGTTCAGGCAACACATGACTATAGGCATGTTCGGTAATTTTGACATCTCCCATAATCGTTTCGGTAAGATCGGCTAAATCGCGCTTTCCGAAAAACGACAGAGGAAGTTTACGCAAGCGTTCTGCCAGACCAATACGCTGCCTTCCACTTTCGTTATAGATAACCCCATATTGATAGTAGTAAGCCCAGTATTCCGCAATCATAAGCAGAACAATAAACACCACAAGCATTATCCAAAAAGGCAGATTAATTCCCGCCTGCGCCATCATAGGTGCAGGCTGATCTAAGCTAGGCATGACACTTCCCTGCGTATAGGCAGCCACAATGCCATCCATCAGCAGGTAGAGCAATCCAATGCCAAAGAATATAACCAGATTAGCAACAGCGGTCCATACGGTGCCTAGTTTTACGTTACGTACCCCTTCATCACTTAACGCATATTTTTCTTTCAGCATCTAGTTCACCGCCTTTTCAGCACGTGTAATTTTCCAAGTAGCAGCACGCTTGTAATCTGTCCACATGCGAGCATATAAACCACCTTGGGCAACCAATTCATCGTGGGTTCCCTGTTCAGCAACCTTGCCTTCCGAAAGAACCACAATACAATCAGCATTTCGCACCGTAGACAAACGATGAGCAATCATAAGCACCGTACGACCTTCGGTAAGCTTTCCAAGTGCCTTTTGAATGAGCACTTCGTTTTCTGGATCAGCAAAAGCGGTTGCCTCGTCAAGCACAACAATGTCTGCCTGTTTGAGAATTGCGCGAGCCAGCATCAAACGCTGAACTTCGCCACCGGAAAGATAGACTCCCTTTGCTCCATAAACCGTATCGATATCATTGGGAAGCTTTTCGATGATGTCATCGCACTGGGCAGCATGGAGCGCTTGGCGAACTTCTTCTTTTGTTGCGTTGGGACGGGAAGCACGCACGTTTTCAAAAATACTTTGCTTGAATAAGCGATTGGACTGAAAAACAAACGCTACCTTATCCATCAATACTGCCGGATCGATATCGCGAACATCTACTCCCCCAACTCGTACAACGCCTTGTGCAGCATCCCAAAAGCGAGGAACCAGTGCTGCCGCAGTGGACTTACCGCCCCCAGAGGGGCCAACCAACGCAACTGTCGCACCCGAAGGCACCCTAAAAGAAACCTGCTCAAGCGCATTGCGCGTTGCCCCTTCATAGGCAAAGGTTACCTTTTCAAAAGAGAGAGAAGAATCGACTGGCTGCTTGCAGGTTTTAGCCTTTTGCATAACCGGAGCAGCAAGAATCGTTTTTACACGCTGTAAGGCATCACTTGATACTTGCGCAGCTTCCGAAATAAACATTACGCGCGTCATTGCCGTTGGAATAATGGCGATAAAAATGGAATAAAATGCCACGTTTGCGATAAAGATACCTAAATCGGTTTCTCCCGGTAAAAGGAGAAGAACAATCGGTATGAAAAATACAACCGCACCGTTAATAACGGTCAGAGAAAGCGATTGGGGTATTCTGCACCACGTAACTGCGTATTCTTTTGCCATGTGACTGAAATCCTGAATGGCATCATAGAAAGCTTTAAAGGAATACACCGTTTGCTGAAATACCTTTACAACAGGAATACCACGTACGTATTCCGTTCCTGTT
>USIG01000042.1 GCA_900554685.1 uncultured Cryptobacterium sp. | reverse complement strand
ACGAATATGCATGCAGGAGGAGCTTCCAAATTTTATGTCCTGCTCATATCGTCTTCCAAGAGATTCTTTTCGATTTCCTTATTGGTAATTGCGACAATCATTTAAAAAACTTTTCATTTATTTGGTCGAGCGACTGGAGAAGTCGAACACTCTCTCCTCTTTATGACGTGAATTGCACAACTATTTATCCATTTGATCGAGAAATGGGTATTTCCTTGTGTCCAAGTAGAAAAATAGATGACGTGACTATGGAAGATATAAAAGATTCCGCTCAGCAGGCAGGGATACCATTTCGTATTGCCAGGTCACTTTTTGATGAACTAGTGGAAACGATCAAGGAGGCAAGTAATACAGCACTAGAAGAATTACTTGCTCAATGCACCAAGCAGGAGACCGCAGCAGATTTAGAAAAAACTGCCGAGATAATAATGGAAGATATGAAACAAAGAATATCTATACATGAATAAGAAAAAACTAAAGACATATTCGCTCCTGGGTAACAATTAAGAGCGAATATTTTTTTGAGACAAGAAGTAAAACAAGTCGGGCTAAAACGTGCATGTAAAAGTGCTCTGTACTACAATACGGTGGTTATAAAGGCTGCTTTTAAGTGCAGCAGAAAACTAGTAAAGAAATTAAACTCGCACAGCGGGAAGGCAATAGATGTCAGGACAAGTAAGCGAGCCCTTGAAAGGCTCAATGGACCTAGAAAAAATCGAAGCAGGCGTTCGCATGATTCTGGAAGGAATTGGCGAAGACCCTGATCGTGAAGGGCTACAAAAAACTCCTTCACGTGTTGCTCGTATGTATGAAGAGGTATTCGCAGGCCTTTATGAAGATCCTGCTGTTCACTTTGAAACTACCTTTGATGAGCATCATGAAGAATTGGTCATCGTGCATGATATTCCGTTTTATTCCATGTGCGAACATCATCTCGTACCTTTTTTTGGAAAAGCTCATGTTGCTTATATTCCCGCAAAAAGTGGCCGCATTTGCGGTATTTCGAAGTTGGCTCGTTTGGTAGATGCGTTTGCGCGTCGCCCGCAAGTGCAAGAGCGTTTAACGTCGCAGGTTGCCGATACGCTGATGGAGCAGCTTAATCCTCAGGGCGTTATTGTCATCATGGAGGCGGAACATCTCTGCATGAGTATGCGTGGCGTGAAAAAACCTGGTTCAAAAACGACTACCAGTGCAGTGCGTGGTATATTCAAAAGCAGTGCAAGTGCGGCAACGCGCGCTGAGGCGTTGTCGTTGTTGATGGGTCGCTAAGTTACCCAAAACCGAAAGGATAATTCAATGCGTTGTGTGATTTCAGTTCTGGGTAAAGACCGAAGCGGTATCGTTGCAGCTATTTCTGGTGTTCTTGCAGAAAAAGGCGCCAACATTGCCGACATTAGTCAGACTATTTTGGATGATATTTTCAGCATGACAATGCTGGTAGAACTTGATGTAGCGATTGCTGATTTTAACGAGGTTCAGGAAGCCCTAACCAAGGTTGGCGAAGATTTGGGCGTCCAGGTAATCATTCAGCGTGAAGAAGTATTCCAGGCAATGTATTCCATCTAGGCTTACACAGATGCGGTTTGACATCACTTCTAGGGGGAGCGATGAATTCATTAGATCCACTAGAACCAAGCGATCAGACAAGTCAGAAAATCCAGGCGGATCAAACAGATAACACAACTCATACTCAGGCGAATCAGGCACCGCAGCCTTTTGTCAAGCAGGGGCAGCCATGCCCTGATGCGGGCAGTGCTTTTGCTGCCTTTGCTGATACGATAGCTGCTCTTCGCGCACCCGATGGATGCCCCTGGGATCGCGAGCAAACCCACACCTCTATCGCGCACAACATGATAGAAGAAGCCTATGAGGCCGTTGATGCTATTGAGCATAATGACATCGCTCACCTGCGCGAAGAGCTGGGTGATGTTTTACTTCAGGTGGTGCTTCAAAGCCAGATTGCCTCTGATGCGGGCGAGTTTACTGTCGCTGAGGTATGTCGTGACGTGAATGAAAAAATGATTCGTCGTCATCCTCATGTCTTTGGCGATAAAACTGCTTCTTCATCCGGTGAGGTTTTAGATATCTGGGATAGCGTAAAAAATGAGGAACGCAACAGTGCCAACAGCAAGCGAGTAGACAAGGATCAGAACAATCTGCCCCCTGAAGGGTTACTCGACAGTGTTCCTGTAAGCTTTCCTGCACTGATGCAGGCAAGCAAAATTTCTCGCAAGGCAGTATCTGTGGGCTTTGAATGGGACAGTGTTGCCGATGTGTGGGAAAAGGTTGACGAAGAAATTGCCGAATTCAAACAGGCCTGCGCTGAAGGAGACCCAAAAGCAATGGAGCTGGAATTTGGTGATGTGTTGTTTACGTTGGTAAACGTTGCCCGCAAAGAAAAAATTGATCCAGAAACAGCGCTTCGTGCTACCTGCCAAAAGTTCCGCGATCGATGGTCTTTTATGGAAGGCGTTGCCTGGGCGCAGGGTAAGCATCTTGAGGACTTTACGATGGACGAGCTGCAAGCGCTGTGGGACCAGGCCAAGAAATCCCAGGTGGCAGAAAAATCTCGTGTAACAGAGTGATATAAGCTATGACTAAAATTTTTTCCCATAGTGTTTGCCTTGATAAGGAAAAAACCTTTCTTGGTAATTCTATAGATATTGTTGATGCCTTTTGTGCGCTGCAAAAAGGTTTTACCGACCAGTTTGTCTACTATGACAAGGAACGCCTCAATCGTTTTATGGGATTGGGCAGGTGCATTGCTATTCCCTCTCTGGAAAGTGCCGATATAGTTCTTCAGGGGGATAAGGCCTCACAGCCAATTCTGTTTTCCTTTAATCGCTTCGATGATTCAAATCCCAAACCGGCAGACGACATGATGGCATCGTTTCCTAAGGTTCGTTTAATGGTGCCCGAGGTGGTGCTTATCCAAAACGAATCGGGTACTTTTCTGCAGGTTAACAGCTTAGGCCCGGTATATCCTGGACGCGTTGAGCGTTTTGTTCGTCATATTCGTGAAGCAAAACCACGCACGCATCGAAGCATGCCCTATATGCTCAAGCGCGATTCGTTTGAAGAGTGGCAACGTGTTATGAACAGCGGTCAGGCGAAAATCCAGAGCAAGCGCATTGAGAAATTTGTACCGTCACGTCGTATCTATCTGAAAACCGAAGAGCCTTTCTCATCGAAAGATGTGCTGGTGAATTTGATTGACGGCGATGCGCGTGGCTGTGTGTTTATGTATCGCTATGGAGATGTGTTCTTTTGTGGCTGTACTCCTGAATTGTTGGTGCGTAAAAAGGGATCTGCTGTTGAAAGTATGTGCTTAGCTGGTACCACTGCCTGTGGAGAAAATGAAGCTGAGCGCATTCAGCGGGCCGAAGCATTGATGAGCGATGATAAAAATAGACGCGAACATGAATTCGTCGTGCGCTTCATGCGCGATGTTTTTGGACGTAATTGCTACAACGTTGTAATTCCCGACAAGCCCTCTTTAAAGGTACTTCGTCATGTGCAGCATTTATGCACACCAGTGTCTGCCCAGGTGATGGAAGGACGAAGCTTGTTGTCCTTGGCGAGTCAGCTTCATCCTACACCAGCTCTTGCTGGCACTCCTGTTGGCGAAGCGCTCATGGCTCTGCGAGAAGCAGAATCATACAATCGAGGATTCTTCGGTGGAGCGGTAGGCTATATTGATGGTGCCGGAGACGGAGAATTTTCAGTAGCTATTCGCTCAGGCGTGTTCGACGGCGAAGCGGGCTGGCTTTATGCTGGATGCGGTGTGGTAGAGGGCAGCAATGCTCGCGATGAATTTGATGAGATTGATCTAAAGCTCAAAACTATTTTAAGTGCTTTCGTTGCGCCGGAAAAATAACTAGACTCAAGGTACTTGGTAAAAATCTCTGATCAGGTGGCAAGTCTGTGGCTTTATGCGTTGCCAAAGACAGACGCTTCTCCAGTAATTATTAAGAAAAGTGCGCTTATCGAAGCTGAACGTAGGGCATGCAGCGAAGGCGAGGTGCAGGTATATGGATAAATCAGAAGAACTTGGATTATATATTGGTTCGTTTTTTGATGAACTTATGCGTTTAGGGGTACGTGACGTTGTGGTAAGTCCCGGATCGCGATCGACTCCTTTGGCGATGGTTGTTTATGAGGCTCATAAACGTTTCGGGGCAGCCTTTCGACTTTATATTGATGTTGACGAACGCGGTGCGGGATTTTTTGCACTAGGACTTGCCAAGGCAAGTAGCAAAGCAGTCGCTTTGATTTGCACTTCAGGAACTGCAGTGGCGAATTACTATCCAGCCGTACTGGAGGCAGAATCAAGCCGTGTACCGCTTTTGATTTTGACGGGGGATAGACCTGCTCGTCTTCAAAAACTGGGGGCTCCTCAAACGTGTGACCAGGATAAAGTTTATTCCGATCACGTAAGACAGTTTTTCAGTATGGCCGAGCCGAGCGCCAGTGAAAAAAAGATTGCCTACGTTCGCCAGGTCGCACGAGAAATGGTTGCCTGTGCTGCTCCAGGTACTCTTGCGGCAGCTCCGGTTCATGCGAACTTCCCCTTTGATGAGCCACTCGTGCCCACTCTTGAACAGGATGATCTTTTCTCTAAGGGACGTATTGAAGGCTGTGACGTTTTGCCGGGAATTGTGCGTGCTGACAGGGGGCTTACCGCGCAGGAGTCCGATATTCTTGCGACCTATTTAGATAACCACAAAGTGATTGTTCTAGCGGGAGAGGGAACTTTTTCTCCTTCGGCTCTGCACGATCAGGCAAGGCGCGATCGTGAAGTACAGGCATTGCTCGCTTTCAGCGAGCGATTTGATGCACCTCTTTTGGCCGATCCGCTCTCTCAACTTCGCTCCTATGGTCATCCGGCGGTAATCTGTGGCTACGATCAAATTATGAACACGCCTGCTATGCCTGAATTCGAGGTGGTGGTGCGTTTTGGTCGATATCCGGTTTCAAAGCGAACCGCTCAGGCAATCGAATCTCTTCGTCCAGCTCAGATTGTGGTCGATGTGCAAGCCTCACGTGATTTCAACGCGCAAACAACTACGTTTGTTGCAGCTAATCCTCTTGATTTCGTGGTCGCTTTGCTTGAAGCAGTATCATACGATTTTGAGGAAATGCCAGATGAAGAGGCCCATCTGCCGCTCTCTATTCAGGAATGGGGCATGCTTGATCGCAACCGTTCGGAGCGCCTTTTGTCTTCTGATCTGTTGGAAAACAACGATTTTGAAGGCTCTTATGTACAGACGCTCTTGAATGAAATTCCTTCAGAATCGCTGTTGTTTAGCGCTAACAGTATGGCAATTCGCGCTGTCGATGAATTCTACTTTACGCGAGGCAAGCGCCTTACGGTGTTAGCTAATCGGGGTCTGAACGGAATAGATGGCACCCTTTCTACCGCGCTTGGTGCTGCTCAAGAATTTCAACAGAGCGTATTCCTTACGGGAGATTTGACTCTTCTTCATGATCTCAATGCATTTGCTCTTCAAGGAGAAATGCTTCTGCAGGAAAAAGAGGGTGGGCGAAGGCCAAGTGTTGTTGTAGTACTTCTCAACAATCAAGGTGGTGCAATTTTTGACATGCTTCCGCAGCAATCAAATGACCCCTATTTCGAGAGGCTCTTTTTGACACCTCAGCAGGTTGATTTCTGTGCTGTTGCGAGGGCGTTTGGTGTGTTTGCCCAAAAAACGGAAAACCTTGAAGAGTTTCGCCAGGCACTGCGCGAGCGTATAGGCACACCGGGAATTTCTCTTATTGAGGTTTCGGTTCCTCTGCAAGGTGTTAAGGAGCGCTATGGACAGTACCGATAAGCGCGTAATTCATGGGGAAGAAGACAGTTTTTCCTATAAGGGGTGTTCCTATTTTTATCGACGGTGGGGAAGCCCTGATAATCCGGTGGTAGTGCTGCTTCATGGTTTCATGCAGTCTTCTGCCAGCTGGAATGATCTAGCTTGTTTGCTGCAAGAACGCTACTGCGTATATGCTCTAGATTTTATAGGACACGGCCAAAGTGATGCTTCCCTAGACCCTAAACGCTACTCGTATGAGGATATGGCATCGTCAGTTGATTATTTTATACGGGAAGTGCTTCATGCATCGCAGGTTCATCTTGTGGGGTATTCCATGGGTGGGCGTATAGCGCTTTCGCTCATTGCTTCAAGCCGTGATGTACTGGCATCTGTTGTTCTTGAGAGCTGCAACCTTGGATGTGCGAATGAAGAGGAGCGCACCGAGGCGGCCAAGCGAAATCGGTCTTGGGTTCATAGGCTTCGCTGCGATGGCATGGAAGCGTTTGTTGAGTACTGGGAAGATCTCCCCTTGTTTAAAACGCAAAAGGAATTGGGTTATCACAAAGTACTTCACGCATCGCGCGCTTCCAACAATCCTGCGTGTATGGCGTTGTGCCTTGAAGGGGCAGGCAAACAGGCTATGCCGCTCAGTGGTAATACCCTTGGTGTGTTGCGTTGTGTTTTGCAGGGTGATGCAGGAAGTGAAACGAGCGGCAGGCGTGGCGAGGTGGAAGCTGTGCAGAAGAATATGCCGCAGCGCAATATGCCCGGCGATGTAGAAGGTGTGCAGAACGGTTGCCATAATGAGTCGGGGCTGACTGAAGGTGCGTGTTCTGCGTCCCATAAGCAATCTCGTCTTCCCCTTCTCTACCTCTATGGAAGTAAGGATGAAAAAAGCAAGGCAGTTGCAAATCAGCTTTCAGAGGTGGGAGCCTTGGTTTCTTCGATTGATGCGGGACATAACGTGCACCTTGAGGCGCCAATGCTTTATTTTAAGGAAGTACAAAACTTTTTAGGTAAAGTAGTACTTGATACATAAGGTCTTAAAACAGCCCAAGAGCATGTTTGCTTGCAAAGATGCTCAAAAAAGATCTGGATAAATGTTGGCAGACAGGTAGCTGTCAACAGAGGGTTTTTGTTTTGACCGACTGTTATAGAAAGGATTGCGTATGAGCAACTTTCCTTGGGTGAAGGCTAAGGACTACGACGAAATTATCTACGAGACCTATGACGGTATCGCAAAAATTACCATCAACAGGCCCGAATGCCGCAATGCCTTTACTCCCAAAACCAATATAGAAATGTATGACGCGTTTTCTCTTGCGCGTGATGATGCTTCTATCGGGGTAATTATTCTCACGGGTGCCAATCACGATGGGCGCCCTGAAGATCAGGCTTTCTGCTCGGGTGGAGATCAGAAAAAACGCGGCAACGGAGGATATGTGGGTGAAGACAATATTCCCCGCTTAAATGTTCTTGATTTGCAGCGTTTGATTCGCGTGGTGCCTAAGCCTGTTATCGCTATGGTGAATGGTTATGCCATCGGTGGCGGCAATGTGTTGAATTACTTATGCGATCTTTCTATCGCGGCAGAAACGGCTAAGTTTGGACAGACCGGTCCTCGTGTAGGTAGCTTTGATGGCGGCTATGGCGCTTCGTATCTAGCGGCTATGGTTGGACAGAAAAAGGCGCGCGAGATCTGGTATCTCTGCCGTCAATACACCGCACAAGAAGCGCTTGATATGGGCATGATCAACAAGGTAGTTCCTTTTGATCAGCTCGAAGAAGAATGTGTGTCGTGGGCACGCGAAATGCTGGCACTTTCACCAACGGCTTTGCGTTTCTTGAAGGCATCATTCAACGCGGCAACCGACGGCTACGCTGGCATTCAGCAGCTTGCAGGTGACGCAACACTTTTGTATTACACCACCGATGAAGCCAAAGAAGGGCGCGATGCTTTTAAGGAAAAGCGTCAGCCAGACTTCCAACAATTCCCTAAGTTTCCCTAGGAAGTGAATCAAGCATGATTATGCACCTGTCAGAGTGGGCAAAACGTAAACCACAAGCACCATTTTTCTGTGTACAGGGAGATCGACAATCGATAGAGTATTCGTTTCGTCGCGCTCATATAGCGGCTGCTGCTCTTGCACGAGAACTTGAGCGTCACGGCATGAGCGCCACCGGAACACTCGCGTGCACAATGTATAACGGCGCTGAGTTGGTTTTGCTTTCTTTGGCTGCTGCCTATGGGGGTTATACCCTCGCCTTGTTGAATCCTCGTCTTTCCCCAGAGGAAAGACAGCTTAGGTTAGTCGAGCTTGAAAACGCAACGGGCGAGCGCGGCATGGATGTGCTCACCAATCAAGCGGTTAATAGACTTCTTATAGATGCAACAGGTTTTGACGCAACAAGTTTTGGTCTTTTGCCCGATGATGCAGTGGTGCTTACAAGGCTTCAAACTGAACTTGAACAAACAGTACAGCAGGCAAAAGAACGCTTTGACGGGAACAATTCAGGCTTAGTCATGTTTACCTCAGGGTCTTCAGGTACGCCTAAGGCTGCTTTTTTGACATGGAATTCTCTTATGGGTTCTGCTCAAGCTGCCAATGAGGCACTTGCTTTTGTTGAGCATGGGGTTTGGCAAATGGTTTTGCCTCTGTGTCACGTGGGAGGCTTTCAGATTTTGGTTCGCTCCCTTTTAAGTGGCAACACCTTTATTGTGTATGAGCGATACCAGCCTCAGCGTATCTTGAATGATGTACTGAGTTTTCGTGTCACGCACATCTCGGTAGTGGATAAAATTTTGGCCGATTTACTCGAGCACGATCGAGACCGCATAATAACCAAGTATGACTGCATTCTTCTAGGGGGCGCGGAGCTCAACGATAAAACGATCCGTAAAGCGCTTAAGGCAAAAGCAAAGGTTTTTGCGAGCTACGGCATGACCGAAACGGCAAGTCTTATTGCCCAAGCACCCGTCACCCGAAATTTCGACGGGGCGCTCAAAGTGCTTCCTGGCTATGAGGTTCGTATTATGCGGCCTGATAAAAATGGCATTGGTCAGCTCCACGTTACGGGACCCGGTATTTTTGAGGGGTATTTAAATGCTCGAAAAGCTTCCAGCGTGGATGGCTATTTTGTAACGGGAGATCGCGCTTCGCTTGATCGTAATGGTCTTCTTCGGGTGTATGCACGAACTGAGGACTTGATTATTTCTGGTGGCGAAAATATCTACCCTGCTGAGATTCGCGATGTGTTGCTTAAAGTTCCTGGCGTGAAAGATGCTTATGTGTTTGGCACTGCGGATGAAACGTGGGGTTATAGACCGGTTGCGTTTGTTGAGGCCGATTATTCTGCAGAGACACTTGCGCGTGATCATGAGGCGTTAGGTCTCGATCCGGCTAAAACAGGGATTCGTTCGGCAAGCTGTCCACAGGAATTCGCTCATATGATTCATCGCTATTTGGATGACCATATGTCAAAGCTGCATCATCCAAAACATATCTTGGTTTTGGATCAATTCCCGCTTACCGTGGCACACAAGGTGGATCGCATTGCGCTCAAACAGCTCTACGACAAGCGTATCGACGTTAAGCGATTGAGCATATATCGCATCAAGCAACCTTTTGTCACGCCGGTTAAAACACCAAAGACCGAGGTGGCAGACAGAGAATCGTTCTTTGTTGAAGTGGAAGACTGGGCGGGGCGCATTGGTATTAGTGAGTGCGTTTCCTTTAAGACTAATTGGTACTTGCCAGAAACACTTGAAGAAGATTTTCGTGTGGTGCGCGACAGTATTGCTCCTATTGTGTTAGAGGAGCGTTATTTGCATCCTTCCCAGGTGTCGCGCTCGCTTGCTACGTTCCCTGAACTGACGCGCTATCCTATGGCGAAGGCGGCTGTGGAACCAGCACTGTGGGATCTGTATGGCAAGATTGTCGGAAAGCCTTTATCGAAATTGATCGGTGGCTCAAACCAGGAAAAGATACTTGGTGGGGTCGTAATTGGTTTGGGATCTTCTGAAGATGTTTGCGCCAAAGTGGATGCCGCGGTGAAGGCAGGCTATACGCGAGTAAAGCTCAAGGTTGTGCCTGAAACCGTACTTGAATGCGTATCGGCGGTACGCCGTGCTCATCCTGATGTTGTTATCATGCTGGACGCCAATCAATCTTTTGATGAGTCTCATCTAGAAACACTTCGCAAGCTGGATGAATTCAATATTGCCTGCATAGAAGAACCTTACAACCCCCATTATATTCCGCGTAATGGTGATACGAACCTGTTTGCTCGTTTGTCCGATTTGCAGAATTACATCAAAACGCCCGTGTGCTTGGATGAGTCGGTGGTAACGGCGCAGGATATGGAAGAAGCCATGGATTTTGATAACCTCAAATGCTATGCGTTGAAGGTGGCCAAATTTGGTGGCATTCAACCGACGCTTGACTTTTATAAGTGGGCACGAGAACAGGGCAAAATCACATGGATGGGCGGAATGTTCGATACGGGCGTTTCGAAGCGCATGCATGCCGCTTTTGCCACCTTGCCTGGTATGGACTTACCGGCTGACGTTTCTGATTACCGCGAATACTTTGAGCATGATACGGCCGTGCCGCCTTTGGAATTGCATGAGGGCGAGCTGATGCTTAATACGGTAGACCATCCTGCTGGATTGGGATGCGTGTTGGACAAAGAGTATCTTCAGTCGGTTTTAGTGGATGAGGTTACGCTCACAAAAGAATAGGGAAAATCTTGCGCGCGTAAGAGCCAATAGGGGAGCCAAAAGAGGGCGAACGAATTTTGGTGGTTGATGCGCTCAAGTATTCTCGCACCAAGAATACTTCAAAGGACGCATTACTGTTGCAATAAATAGTAGTTCGATGCCGCATACTCGTATAGATATTGCAAAAACGTTAAACAATGTTTCATGTGTGCTAAATAAATTGAGTTTGTTCTCTTATTATTAGGAAGTACAGGTATTGAAAGGGTTTCCTTTCACCACGAGCTACGACAAAAGCGCTGCTCTTGTTTCCCCCTTGCGCTCATGCTTTGTGGAATATCTGCCGCACAGGAAGTAAAACAGCGTAAAGGACACAAAGAGTGATTGAGTTCGGTGCTTTTTTGACGGCGTTAACAGGCAGCCCGGTTTTGATTGTGGTACTGCTGCTAACGCTGGGGGCAACGGTGGTTAATGGTGCAACGGATGCGCCTAATGCTATTGCTACAGTAGTAGGCACGCGCAGTATGTCGCCTGGTGCAGCTATTATCATGGCAGCAATATGTAACTTTATCGGTCTGCTTGCCGTTACCACCATTGGTGCTGCGGTAGCAAAAACGATTTTTACTATGGCCAACTTCGGCGGAGACAATGAAGCTGCTTTGCTTGCGTTAGCGGCCGCTATGATAGCGGTTATTGCTTGGGGTGTTATTACCTGGCTTTTTGGTATCCCCTCATCGCAGAGTCATTCCTTGATTGCCGGTATTACCGGGGCTGCTATTGCATTACAAAACGGTCTTGGTGGTGTGAACGGTGATGAATGGGTAAAGGTTCTATACGGCCTTGTTATTTCTACTGTTCTTGGTTTTATCTGCGGTTGGTTGTTCACCAAGATAATTGAATTTTTAGCACGTGGGCTCAATCGTCGGAAGTCAGCTGGCTTTTGGCATTGGGCTCAAATTATTTCTGGTGCAGGTGTTGCGATAATGCACGGAGCTCAGGACGGACAAAAGTTTCTTTCGGTTAGCATGATGGGCATCATGTTATGCATGGGCATGGGAACCGAAACGGGAGACGTGGCATTTCCTTTGTGGCTGGTAATTTTATGCGCAGCTACGATGGGTCTTGGCACTGCGATTGGCGGCAAGAAGATCATTAAAAGCGTTGGTATGGATATGGTAAAAATGGAGCCCTACCAAGGATTCGCTGCTTGCCTATCAGCCATATTCTGTATTGGTTTAGCTAACGGTACTGGTATGCCAGTATCTACTACTCATACAAAAACAACCGCTATTATGGGTGTGGGTGCTTCGAAGCGTTTGAGCAACGTAAAGTGGGGCAAAGCAGGAAACATGGTTTTGGCATGGGTGCTCACGTTCCCAGGATGCGGCATTATAGGCTACGTTTTGGCAAAAGTATTTCTGTTGTTCTAAAGCTTTGCTGTTTTTTAAACTTGGCGTTGGTTTTTGGCTCTTTCGGAGTGCAAACAGAATACAAGGTACAGAAAGAATATAAGTGTGCATTGATCCTCGTCTCGCTTGGAGGCGGAGATTTTTCGTCTTGTAAAGAGCCATCCCAAGTCTCTTTGTTTGAGGGCGGTTTCAAAGCGGTTTTAAGAGATGCATGTATTGCCCGAATTGATAACGTAGAC